>JASFKF010000129.1:0-5727 GCA_050118775.1 Syntrophobacterales bacterium | reverse complement strand
CGATAACACCAGCATCATCCAGGGCCATCTGCATGCACCGGGCCATGCCCTCACCTTCTGGAGCCGGAGCCGATATGTGGAAGGCATCTCCAGTGAGACCATAGCCAATTAGCTCTCCATGTATAGGGACTCCGCGCTCTAGGGCATGGTCAAGGGCTTCCAAAATTACGATGCCGCTACCCTCGGCCATGACAAAACCGTCCCTGTCTCGTTCGAAAGGACGAGAAGCCTTCTGCGGATCATCATTGCGGGTTGAAAGGGCTCGCATGGCATTGAACCCACTTATGGCCAAAGGTGTGATCGTGGACTCCACCCCTCCGGCAATCATCACATCAGCAATACCGCGTTGAATATGCTTGAAAGCGTCACCCACTGCATGGGTGCCAGCAGCACAGGCGGTTTCGATGGCGACGTTCGGACCTTTGGCGCCAAAAGCAATGGATATTTGACCAGGGGCCATGTTGGCAATGAGCATGGGAATAAAGAAAGGACTAACTTTCTTTGGCCCTTGCTCCAGCAAGACACGGTGAAATTTTTCGATCGTAGTTAGACCACCAAGACCGCACCCTATAACCACACCCACCCTATCGGCATTGTTGCCATTAATGTTGAGGCTTGCATCCTCCACAGCCATACGGGTGGCTGCCAGGGCGTACTGGGTGAAGATATCCATTCGCCTGACATCCTTGCGGGAGACATAATCTTCCGCCTGAAAATCCTTGACTTCGCCGGCAATCTTGGTAGTCATATTGCTGGCATCAAACTTGGTGATCGTAGTAATTCCAGATTTGCCTGCCACTAGGGCAGACCATGTCTCCTCCACGCCTATTCCCAGTGGAGTGACCAATCCAAGACCCGTAATTACAACCCTTCTCTTCATTGCTTAATCCTCAACTAGAGTTGATAGATTCTAATCGGTGGGCAATGTGATTCCCAGTCAGTATTTTATTGAGCACGGAGTAGTTGAAACCGGTTTATGTCCCTCCTCCATGCCCTTTGCTCCATGCTCCATGCCAGCGCCTAGCATGCTAGGCGCTCACATATACATCCCACCGTTTAGGTGAATAATTTGACCGGTGATATACGAAGCGTCCTCTGAAACTAAAAATTTCACCAACTGGGCTACATCTTCGGGCTGCCCTGCCCGGCCCAGAGGAATTTGGACCAAGAAGGCTTCCTTGACCTTATCGGAGAGCTTGGCCGTCATTTCAGTTTCTATAAAACCGGGAGCCACCGCATTGACTGTCACATTCCTGCTCGCCACTTCCCGGGCCACAGATTTGGTAAACCCCATAATGCCCGCCTTTGATGCGGCATAGTTCGCCTGGCCCGCATTACCCATGGCCCCCACCACCGAGGCTATATTGACTATACGTCCGTAGCGTTGTTTTGTCATGAAGCGGGTGGCGGCCTGGGTACAATTGAAAACCGACTTGAGGTTCACCGCCAAGACCGCATCCCAATCAGCCTCTTTCATCCGGAGCAGCAGAGTGTCCCTGGTAATGCCAGCGTTGTTGACCAGGATGTCAATCCGTCCATGCCGCTCCACCACGCCATTGATGAACTCCTGAACCGCCTGGTAATCCGAGACGTCCAGCCGCACCCCCTCAATCTCACAACCTTTTTCACTTGCCATTTTGATGGTCTCATCAGCCGCCGCATCCTCGGGAGGATCAAAATGATTGAAAACAACAGTCAATCCGGGCCCTGCAAGAGCCATGATAATCGCCCTACCGATCCCTCGAGAACCTCCAGTAACCACCGCAACTTTCTTGCTGTTTTCAGCCATAATTCCCCCCTTATGCGCTAAACAAATCCTGAGCTCTAGCGGCAACAAACCACGAAGCCGCTCTCTCCTAATGGATGTGTGATATGGGATTTGAGATGTGGGATAGCAAAACCATTGCTCGGTATTTAGACTGATCTCACATCACACATCGCACATCTCACATCGAGCAGCAAATCTTGGAAAACATTTTCAAATTTAGAAGTTAAAATACTAGCTTCTTTGTTCTTTTATTTTCTTTACCAGTGCAGGCAGAAATTCAAAGAGATCCGCCACGACCCCATAATTAACAACATCAAAAATAGGTGCACTCGGGTCCTTATTCACCGCCACAATAATCTCCGAACCCTGCATCCCTACCACGTGCTGAATAGCCCCTGATACGCCACATGCCATGTAAAGCTTGGGAGATACCGTCTTACCGGTCTGCCCCACCTGGTGACTGTATGGCATCCATCCTTCATCCACCACACTGCGGGTAGCACCCACTGCACCGTCGAGGAGGAGAGCTACTTCCTCGAGGATTTTAAAATTTTCCGCTTTTTGCAAACCTCGCCCACCGGTGACAACAATATCAGCCTCAGTTATGCGCACTGTTTCCTGATCTTGGGTAAAGGTCTCTAGAACCTTTACCCTTGAAGTAATAGCCTTTTGGCTAGGAGCAAAAGTTTCCACCGCTCCCTGACGCTCGCTATCGAAGTAAGGTTTCTTCATAACCATGGGTCGGACTGTTGCCATCTGCGGGCGGCGGCGTGGACAAAGAATAGTAGCCATGACATTGCCGCCGAAGGCGGGGCGTGTCTGATAGAGCAAACCATCATCACCAATATCGAGTCCGGTACAATCAGCGGTTAAACCAGTTTCAACTGCAACTGCCACCCTGGGGATAAAAGAACGACCCATAGCGGTTGCCCCCGCCAAGAGAATCTCCGGTTTTTTCTCCTTAACGAGTTCAGTGAGAACGTTGGCGTGAGACTCATCATTGAAAGGAACGAGAGCTGGATGTTCTGCCAGATAGACACGATCTGCACCGTAGCCGATGAGCTTTTTGGCCCCTTCCTGCAGCTGATCACCTATCAATACAGCAGCCAACTCCACCTTCAGCTTATCGGCCAACTTTCTCCCGGCGCCCAGCAACTCGAATGAAACAGAATGTAGTGCACCGTTGTGGTGCTCGGCAACAACCCAAACACCCTTGTATGACTCCAACTCGTCGGTCTCAGCCGTCTCCACTTGTGGTAAGCCAATGGCCTCATAGTCGCAAGCATCGACGCAAAGTCCGCATAGAGTGCAATTATCATCCACCTGGGCCATCTCATCCACTATGTCAATGGACTCCACTGGACAGACTTCTACGCACTCGCCACATGCTGTACATTTTTCTTTGTCAATTATGGCCTTCATAGCCCAGGTACCTTTGCCTCTTGTAAGAGTTTGAGAAGTTTTTCTGCCTGCTCATCCGCCTCCCCGTTGATCATCTCCCGGTCACAACGTGGGGGCGGACTGAATACCTTCACTACTTGGGTATATGATCCTTGCAAGCCTACTTCTTCAGGATTCAAATTCAACTCAGCCGCTCCCAAGACAGGAATTTCTTTTTTCTTGGCTTTCATTTTGTGTTTGAGTCCAGGCATCCTTGGATCACCAATTTCGCGAACTACCGTAACAACCGCAGGTAGTTCCATTTGTACGATCTCGTAACCGAGATCTGTGACACGTTCAGCCCGCAATTGCCCTTCATTCAACAGCTCCAGCCGTCTAGCATATGTGGTATAGGGTCGATCCAGATGCGCTGCCAGCCCTGGACCCACTTGAGCAGTGTCCCCATCAATAGCCTGCTTGCCGCAAATTACCAGCTCAACAGGTCCTAGCTTGTCAATGGCTCGCGCCAAAGTGAGTGAAGTGGCCCAGGTATCCGCGCCGGCAAAGGCCCGGTCACTCAAGAGCACAGCCTCATCCACTCCAAGGGCAAGGGTTTCTCTAAGGGCCTCCTCGGCTTGCGGCGGTCCCATGGTCAAAGCTGTTACCTTGCCTCCGTATTCGTCTCGGAAGCGCAAAGCCGCTTCCACCGCATACCAGTCATGGGGATTGACTATGCTTTCTACCCCCTGCCGGACCAAGGTGCAGGTCTCAGGGTCGATGCGGACATTTTTTGCGTCAGGAACCTGCTTGATACAAACAACCACGTGCATGAGCAACTCCAATGAGCTGAAATGTCTCAAAAGGTTAGCCAGTTTAGTCGGTTTTGCCAGTTTAGCCAGTAAAGACACAAGCACAAGCTATAAGACTGGCGTAACCGGCTAACAGGCTCAACCGGCTTAACGGGCTAAACACCTAAAAAAAGGTTTCTTTAATCCGTCCGTATTCTTTGTTCAATTCCTGGCCGATAATGTTACGCTGAATCTGGTTCGTGCCTTCATAGATCTGCAGTATTTTGGCATCACGCATCATCTTTTCCACCGGGTAGTCCCGCATATATCCATAGCCTCCGAGTACTTGCACAGCGTTGGTGGTTACGCGCATGGCAACATCGGTTGGAAAGAGTTTGGCCATAGCTGACAACTTGGAAATGTCCTTGGCGCCACTGTCTATGTATTTCGCCGTGGCATAGACCAAAGCTCGGGCTGCCTCTGTTTCAGTGGCCATATCAGCAAGCATGTGCTGGACGGCCTGAAAAGAAATAATGGGCTTGCCGAACTGTACTCGCGTGCGGGCATATTCCACTGAAATGTCCAGGGCACCTTGACTCAGACCAACTGCCAAGGCACCTATCCCCGGCCGCGACACGTCAAAGGTTTTCATGGTAACAATAAATCCCGTGCCCTCGCGGCTGATCAACCGATCCGCTGGGATTTTGCAGTCATTGAAAAGAAGCTCCCGAGTAGCGGAGGTGCAGATACCCATCTTTTTTTCCTTCTTGCCAAAGGAAAAACCCGGATCCCCCTTTTCGACGATAAAGGCGCTCGCACCCCTGGGCCCTTTCGCCCTATCGGTGATGGCTACCACAGTATAGATCTCAGCCTCACCGCCGTTTGTAATCCACTGTTTGGTGCCATTGAGTAAGTAAAAATCTCCTTGCCGTTGAGCAGTTGTCTGAATACCCCCTGCGTCACTTCCAGCACCGGACTCGGTTACTGCAAAGGCCGCAAGCTTTTCACCGCTAGCAATTACCGGCAGGTACTTTTGTTTTTGCTCTTCACTGCCGTGGAGAAGTATGGGATAAGCCCCCAGACCACTGGCTGCATAAGTTGTGGCAACGCCGATGCACGCCCGCCCAAGTTCTTCAATGGCCAAGCAGTTTTCCAACACTCCTCCACCTAAACCACCGTATTCTTCCGGCAGGTAGACTCCAAAGAGGTCCGACTGGGCCATAATCTTCATGAGATCCCAGGGAAACTCTTCGCTCTCGTCCAGTTCAGCACGCACCGGGCGAACCTTCTCCGTAGCAATTTTGGCCGCAATCTCTTTGATCATTTCCTGTTCTTCAGTCAAGAAATAGTCCACTTATCGCCTCCTCTACTCCCTAGCTCAACTCTCCAGATCTCCTACCAACGGATCATTACTGCGCCCCAGGTGAAGCCTCCGCCAAAAGCATCCAAGAGGATCAGATCTCCCCGCTTGAGGCGGCCCGAACGATTCGCCTCATCAAGGGCCACCGGAATACTGGCCGATGAGGTATTGCCATACCGTTCAATGTTCATATAGACTCGATCTTCCTGAATCTCCAATCTCTCCGCTACTTTCTTCATGATGCGGATATTGGCCTGGTGCGGGATGAAAAGATCTACATCCTCCGGCTTTAAGTTATTTGTGCTTATAGCTTCCCGGGCCACGTCGGTCAGGGATCGAACAGCATGCTTGTAAACCTCGTTGCCGTGCATGCGGATACAATAATCTCGCTTTTCTGCCATTTCGGCGCTGGGTGGATATATGCACCCCCC
>JASFKF010000128.1:0-5738 GCA_050118775.1 Syntrophobacterales bacterium | reverse complement strand
GGGTAATTCCAGAAATTGTTTTTAAAACCGTAGTCTTACCGGCACCGTTGGCGCCTATTAATGTCACTATCTCGCCCTGCTTTACATGCAGAGATACACCCCGCAAAGCATGGATGTTACCGTAGTACGTGTGGACACTTTTTAGGGTTAGCATGGTTTAGCTTTCATGTACCACATATTTTGCGTTGTGTTCGATGAGCGAAGAGTCAAACCACTGAGGCACAAGGTATAAGTCTCAAGGCCCAGGTAAAAGTCAAATAGTCAGTTGCCAGCAGGCAGTAGTCGAGAAAAACTTTATTTTGATTGCCTATTTTCTGAATTCTGGATTCTGGCGTCTGTCTCCTTGCTTTTAAATTCGCAATCAGCAATCCGCAATTCGAAATTTGAATTGTGCCCTGGGCCTGGGGCCTAGCTCGAAGCAAAATGCGCTTCGAGCTAGAGATCTGAATAATCGACCTCTTCTCCTAAATAGGCTTCGATCACCACGGGATCATTCTTTATTTGTTTAGGTTTGCCTTCAGCGATTTTTTCACCAAAATTCATGACAACAATCTCGTCCGAAATGTCCATGACAAGATTCATGTCGTGCTCGACCAATACTACTGTAATTCCCCTCTCCAGAATCCTGTGGATCAAAGCCGCCAACCCTTCAGTTTCTCTGGTGTTAAGCCCTCCAGCTGGCTCGTCCAGCAACAGTATTTTTGGTTCTGTGGCCAATGCGCGAGCAATCTCGAGAAGCTTTTGTTCTCCTAGAGGCAGATTACCAGCCAACTCGCCTGCTTTGTGTTCTAGCCCTACGAATTTAAGGTAGTCCAGAGCTCCATCCCGGATCCGTCGCTCCTCCCTCCGCATCCGTGGAAGTTTGAGACCTGCACTGATAATTCCAGCTCGGCTCTGAATGTGTCTTCCCACCATTACATTTTCCAGAACAGTCATGCGACCAAATACTTCCACATTTTGAAAAGTCCGGGAAACACCTAGGCGGGCAATCTCCCCAGGCTTCTTGCCCTCGATAGACACGCCGTCAAAGGCAATGGATCCGGTATTGGGTGGGAAAACCCCACTAATTACATTGAATAGTGTGGTCTTGCCAGCCCCGTTTGGTCCGATAACTGCCTTGATCGTTCCGGAATCAACGGTGAAACTTAATCCCTTTAGAGCTCGCACCCCACCAAAGGATTTGCGCAGGTCCTCAACGCGCAGGAAAGTGTTGTAGTTGTCGGAAATCATTTCGCCAATTCACGGGTTATGGGTCATAGGTAATAGGTAATGGGTTATGGGCTATCTCTCACCTATATACTATTACCCATGACCTATTACCTTGAAAACCTTCAGCTTCTCCTCAATAACCTTCTCATTTTTGGAGTTAGATCAACCAAACCTTCAGGCAGAAACATTACAATAGCCAGGAGAACAGCTCCATAAACTAAAATATCAAAATCGCGGAAGACATGAAGCCACTCGTTTCCCAAAAAAGTTAGCAGCCAGGTGCCGAGAAGCGCTCCCCAGATGTTATGCATGCCACCCACCACTACCATCATTACCAGTTTTATAGAGAGGAAGAGATCAAAAGAGCTGGGGCTCAAAAAACCCACGTAATGGGTATAGAGACTGCCAGCAAGGGACGCATATGCACCGCTCAAAACAAAAATGATGATCTTGAATCTTGAGGTTTCAACTCCCATGGCGTCTGCAGCAACTGCACTGTCGTGCAAAGAACGCAGGGCCCTGCCTATGCGGGAATTAATCACATTGAGCGAAAAAACCAGGATGAGCAACACCAGCGACCAAACAAGAATATAGTAATACAGATCATTATCTAGATCTAAACCGAAGATAGTTAGCCCCGGAATGTCTGAAAATCCAGAAGGCCCACCGGTAAGGGCTACCTCCTCATTGAAAAAAATATAGACGATAACACCAAAACCAAGGGTGGCCATGGCTAAATAGTGCCCTTTTAATTTCAGCGAAGGAACGCCTACAATATAAGCAACTAGAGCGGTGAGTAAAACGCCCGCAACCATGGCTAGCCATGGAGACAGGGAAAGCTTTGTGCACAATATTCCTGAAGTGTAAGCTCCCAGACCAAAGAAGGCTGCATGGCCAAGGGAAATCTGACCCGCATAACCCATGAGAAGGCTCAGTCCCATGTTTATTAAACTGTAGATACCGACAAATATCATCACGTCCAAATAGTGGCCAATTGCCCCCACATTGAGAACCACCACTGGAAACAGGGCAAGAAGGACAACCAAGGCGAAAAGAATCTTTAAGTTGGATTTTTTCATGTCCGAAGTACTAGATGAGTAAAGTTTAGCCGGTTTAGCCTGTTTGGTCGGTTTAGCCTTTAGTGACTTGTCAATCTTTCTAGACCAAAGATCATCAGTAAGAGGTTTTTGCCTTGAAGCTACTGCTTCCGACAACTCTTAAAGCTATTGTCCAGCTGGCTGACAGGCTTAACTGATTAAACCGGCTAAATAACTTCAAAACTCCTTAATTTTGCTGGCCTCTACATTTCCAAACAAACCGCTCGGGCGAACGTATAGAACCAAGAGCAGTAGCAAAAGGGCTACAGCATCCTTGTACCCTGAGGAAACAAAGCCAGCGCATAAGGATTCAATAATGCCAAGAAAAATACCCGCTACCACTGCTCCATAAAAACTTCCCAAGCCTCCCAGCACAGCAGCGCCAAAACCTTTCAAGGCTAAAAGTGCACCTCGGTCGTATTCCATAAGGGATATGGGAGTTATTATCGCTCCCGCAACTGCACCAATGGCAGCACTCAAGGCAAAAGAAATTAAAATCATGATGTTAACTCTAATGCCGACTAGGCGAGCCGCCTCGGGATCATCAGCACATGCCAGCATGGCTTTGCCATATCGTGTTTTTTTGAAAAAGAGGCTGAGGAGCACAACCACCACCGCAGTTATGAGCATCACCCATATTGTCTGGGTTTGAATAGCTGCTCCGAGGATGAATATTGGTTCGTTTCCGCTAAACGGTGGGATAATATAAGGATCTTTGCCCCAGACAAACATAGCAATTCCCTTGAAGAGAATTGAAACAGCTATGGTGACAATGATCATCGTCAATACGGTGGCATTTTTAAGCGGGTTAATGGTAAATCTCTCCATCAAAGCTCCCACGCCGGTAACCGCCGCGATTGTCAGAATAAAAGCCATCGGCAGTGGCAGTTTAGCTATAGCGGTGAAAAAAACCATAATAAGCCCGCCCAGCATGACAAACTCGCCCTGGGCGAAGTTAATTATCTCCGTAACGTTGTAAATGATATTAAAGCCCACGGCCACCAAAGCGTAAATGCTTCCCACGGTGATGCCAGTGAAAATATACTGAATGAGCTGACCTGTTAAGGAAATTTTTTCCATAAAAGCAACAACTTCCAATTTTGTGCACTTTTAGCCAGGATGTTTAATGAATTGGTGTCACGAGACCACCAAGATGGGCGTGCCACCGGGTAACCGCAGGGTGTCGGTCCCAAGGCATACCTGTAACGGTACGTCGCAGGGGCTGACACCCGAGGATTCACGGGAGGGCGGCCATATGCGTGGTCGCAGTAAGTTATTCATGAAATATCCTGGCTAGGTAAACTCAACAGAAAGCCTCTCCCGACCAAAGGACTGGAGAGGCTTTCATCGCTATAGCATTTTTATCGGAATCTAAGGAGCCAGGGCCCAAGTGTTTTCCTTCACCATTACCATTTCAAAAGCATCTTTGGTAAGTCCATTGTGATCGGTGGGAGAGAAATTGAACACACCGTGCTGACCGATGAATTTTTGTCGGTTCTCAATGTAATCCCTAATTTTGGCTGAATCTGGTCCCACACTCCTCATGGCATCGATGACCAGGTTGAGCGAATCCCAGGCATGCCCGCCAAAAGATGATATGGGTTCTTGGTACTTTTCCTCATAGGCTTCATTGTAGAGCATAATTACCTTTTTTTGTGGATCGTCATCGGCAACAAGTAAAGGAATATTGACTTTACCTAGAGGACAAAAAACGCCCTCTGCAGCACCGGCCGCCAGCTCGATGTTTTTGTGACTGCCAAAGCCATGACTCTGAAAGAAGGGAATGGAGGTCATTCCCAGATCTTTCCAGTTCTTAACTGCCAGAACCTGGGTGGGGCCCACAGACCAATTGACAATTGCCTGTGGTCCTGTGCCACGGATGCGAGTAAGTTGGGCGGTAATATCAGTATCCTTGGGGCCATAGCGCTCGTCCGCCAGTATTTCTATGCCAACTTGAGGAGCTAGTCGCAGCAACTCTTCGCGACCGCTGGCACCGAACCCAGTGGAAACGCTCATGATGGCAATCTTAGTCATGCCATTTTTCAGCAGATAGTCATAAATTTTCTCAACCGCATGGGTATCCGACTGGGGTACCTTGAAGACCCACTTTCGCTCTACCACCGGGGTCACAATCTTGTTGCTGGCCGCACAGGAAACCAGGGGAATCTGCTCATCGTTAGCAACTTTGACCACCGCCATGGTATTACCACTGAGGCTGGGCCCGATGATCACCGGTACATTATCTTTCTTAATTAGCCGTTTAACCGCAAGGACGCACTTGGTCTCGTCGCTTTCGTCATCATAGAGTACAAGCTCCAGCGGATGACCATTGATACCTCCGGTTTTGTTTATTGCCTCGGCAATCATCTCAGCAGTCTTTTTTTCGGGGTCACCGAGGAACGAGGCCCGGCCAGTGACTGAAAAAACGGCGCCCACTTTGTAGGGCTCTTTCTCTTTAGCGCACGAAAATACCATAAGTAGTGAGACTGTCACCGCAAGCGCTACCCATATCGTTCTTCCCTTTATCTTCATTGACTTTCCCTCCTCTAGATCATATGGCATCATCATATCTCTCACCGAATGTTGATGGGGTGTCACCTCCTTTCCCCCGTTTGTTAGATTTTGTCAATATCAAATATTTCTCACCTTAGATCATGCAGACGCAAGCTCCTTAAAAAATCCCCCGTGTCCAAAATCCAACAAAAAAAGCCGCTTTAATGTGGCGGCCTCTTTGTAGACAAAAAAGCCGCAGGCAGTTGAGTCTGCCCCGGCCTCGATTCTATAGGTTGAACAGGGCTAGTGGACAGACCCCTCCCCACTAAAATAGTAAAAAAAGTAATAATAATTTTGGCGGAAGGTTTGTCTCGTAGAAAAGGCCATGAAGTGCTCCCAACTCCTTGCCTTTAGGATGAATGATGCTATACCATAGAGAATAGGCGGGATTGTGTCAAGAATAAAAGGTAGGTCAAGTTGACCAACCTTTGCTTGGACAGAACTCTAGGACCAAACAGTGAGGAAATACCAGCTTCAGGAACTAGGAAAAATCATCGAGTACATCCTCCTCTACCGACCCGACGAATTCGGAGTATTTTTGGACGATGACGGCTCCCTCCCTATCAAAGAGCTAATGTGGGCCCTGCATGAGGAAGAAGGTTGGAAACACATCCGTTTGGGCCACCTTAAAGAATTGGCCTACTCCCAACTTGAGTTAGCTTTTACTTTAGAGGAAAACTCTATTAAACCCAGACAGGAGAAAGAGCAAGCGAGTTCAGCCGCTGTCCCGCCTCGCTTGCTCTATCACGCTGCAAGAAGAAAGGCTTATCCCGTGATCCTCAAGCATGGGCTCCGCCCCGGAGGCCGTCCCTATGTGCCTTTGGCTACCACGAAGCAAATAGCCTTGCGGATCGGGAGACGGAGAGATCCCAAACCGAT
>JASFKF010000127.1:0-5810 GCA_050118775.1 Syntrophobacterales bacterium | reverse complement strand
TGGAAAAAGTGCTCATTCGCAAGGCCCTTGAAAAAACTGACGGTAACCGGACTCAAGCCGCAAAAATACTGGAAATCAGCCACCCTGCCCTACTATATAAGATGAAGGCCTATGGGCTGGAATGATATATCTCTGTAGGAGCAAGCTTTGCTTGCGAAAGAGATTGCGTGATTAAAAGCATTTAATATCAAATGTAGAACAAGAAACCGCAGAACCGCAGAAATATATAATTATCACTTCGATATTTCCGCCTGAGGCGGATTCGATATTCTGCGGTTTAATAGAATTTCGCAACAGGGGATTCAGAGAACTAGAGAGGTAAATAATGTTCCGTAACGTGATGATATTCTTTTTGGCAGTGGGGCTTCTCGCTTGCAGTCAACAGGCAGAATATGAGGGCGAGGGGACTACCTACCGTTATGTGGGCGACGGAGCCACCACAATTAGATCTGTCTGGATTGAACCGGCAAATCCAACCAGCACTACCAATCTTACCTCCCAGGTGCTAGTCCGAGGCGAACCCACATCTCGGCTGAACTATCAGTGGCTGCGAAACAACGTCCCCATACCTGGAGCCATTCGTCCAATGCTTCCCAGTGAGCAGTTCAGCAAGGGAGATTTTGTCTCGGTACAAGTCCGGGTTGCTCGGGGAGGAGGAGACAGAGACCCGGTAACCTCAGATCCAGTCCTCATCGGCAATACTTCCCCTGTAGTTGACTGGGTAGCCATCGGCCCTGCACCGCCCAGTTCCACCACCAGTCTCGAGGCGGTGGCCAAAGGCAGTGACCTGGACAACGACGAATTGAGTTTTTCTTATCAATGGACAGTCAGTGGTGAGCCGGTGGTAGGGCAGGAAGGACCAACTCTGGCGAGCAACTATTTTAAACGGGGAGATCAGGTAGAAGTATCGGCCGTGCCTTATGACGGCACTGACTGGGGTCAACCTGTCAGCTCGATCAAGGTGACTATTTCCAACAGTCCTCCAATTATTAAATCTACCCCTCCGGGGGAGTTAAAAGAAGGGACCACTTATCGCTACCAGGTTCAGGCCGAAGATGCAGACGGAGACACCCTAAATTTCTCACTCCAGGGTGAGCCACCAAAAGGAATGGTGATCGATTCAAAAACCGGAGTGGTGGAGTGGCAGGTAGTAATCCCTGAAGAGCCGGTTACCTATGTGTACGAAGTGGTGGTGGAAGACCCCGAAGGAGCGAAGAGTATCCAGACGGTAACTCTGAAGAACGCTTCTTGATATAGATGGCATAGCGCAAAGAGCATAGAGTTAGAGGCAAAAGGCTAGAGGTGCAAGGCGCAAGGTTAAATGATTTTGAATTGCCGATTACGCCTATTGATTTAGTTCCAAGGAAATGCTCGATGTGGGATGGGAGATCTGAGATATGGGATAGAATTTAAAGAGGTTGGGTATCCCACATCTCATATCCATAATTTGTCCTAAAAGCAGGAACCATACCGAGGTATAAATAATGGCATTCCGCAGTTCTCTGAAACGGCAGATAATTTTTCTTGTTGGTTTCACAGTATGCTTGTACTCAAGTTTTGCCCAGGCAGTTGCACCCGAGGCCAAGCCGGTTGTGGAAATACCATCTCCCCGCCACGACGCGGGCACCCACTGGGAAGGAGAGGTAGTAACCCATAGTTTCGAGGTGAAGAATACTGGCAGCAGTGAACTTAGAATTCTTACTGTCAAACCCGGTTGAGGCTGCTCGGTGGCCCGCTACGATCGGGCCATCCCACCAGGTGGTGTGGGGAAGGTCACCTTACAGGTTCATACCAGAGGTTTTCAGGGCAGGATCACCAAGACGGCACAATTGACCACAAATGATCCAGCCCGGCGAAGCTCGAGGATCTACCTTTCCATGAACGTCCGCAACTACATAGTTGTCGAACCGGGTGCCAAAATATTCCTGCGAGGCGTTGTTGGGGAGGACATTAGAGGGGTGGTTCGTATTCGTCCTTATGATGATCAGCCTTTGGAGATTACCAAAGTCCAGACCAATCTGGAATCAATCATCGATTACAAACTCAATCGTAAGGATGGGAGCAACCAGTACACCCTGGAGGTGATGAGCAAGGTTTCAGGCCAGAAGAACGCCAGTGGATTCTTGACCCTCTACACCAACCATCCAAAGAAAAAAATCTTGAAATTATCTGTCCACCTCCGGGTAAAACCGGAAATTCAGGTCTGGCCCAATAACATAGGTTTCTATGAGAACCCGAAGTCTGGAGCCAAAGGGAAAACAAACAAGCGGAACCTAATCGTAATGAACAACCGGGGCAAAAACTTCAAGATTGAAGAACTGAGCTATAACAGGGACTATTTTCAGGTGCGTCCTTTGGCCAAGAATGACGCCCCCGCCAGCAGATATCAATTTGAAGTAATAGCACTCTTGGATAAACTGCCTGCCGGCAGGATAGAGTTCCGGGACACCCTGACCATCAGAACAGACAGCGCTAGAGCCGGGGAAATTACAGTACCCCTGAGTATAAGAATTAGGCAATGAGGCATAGCGCATAGCGCCAATCTCATAGCGTATTTCAGCTCTTCTATTTCACCACAAAGCACACAAAGATTTCCTATTGTTTTTTCTTGGTGTCCTTCGTGTTCTTTGTGGTTTATTCTCCCCTGAGTTTCCCACAAAAAAATCCCCCCTCTGGGAGTGAGGGGGGATGTTTAATAGAGGAGAAGGGGAATAGTTACTCCTCCATCCAATAGGTTTTGCCGGACTTGACCGCACCGGGGTTTTGCTGTTCGATAACCAGGATGGCCCCTGTGCTGGTCTGGACAAAAGCCTTAGAGCCCTTCTCTTTTCCAGTGTGCATGGCCGGGGAGATGGCAAGTCCCTTACCCAGCGACTGTTTCCTCAAGACATCCTTACTGGTGGAGTCAGCAGGATCGACTTCCGTACCGAAGCCGATGACCGAACTGCTGAAAGCAGTGCCGGTCTTGTAGTAGGTGGCGTAGAGGTAACTGTCACCCTCGTTCTGGCAGGAGTTGGGATCGGGAGCATAGGTGGTATAGGTCAATATGTCCCCCAGCAGTGCAGCCTGTCCAAGGTTCCTCTCTCTGGTGGCAGAGAAGTCCAGCTTCCAGCCGTTGGGAAAAATGTTACTCGTGGGGGCCGGGTTGTTGTCACCGGGATAGGGATCTTTCTCCATCTCGAGTTCCAAGGCGTCGAAGGTAGCCAGGATGTTGTTTTCCAAATCTCTCACATCGGCGAAAGATGAGCCATTGTAGTTTTTGATGTTGCCGCTTTCGAAGACGACCACGTCGCTCACATCCAAGAGATACGATAGAGACACTTCCTCCCAGGTCATTTCGTTTTCCAGATCGGTGGCCCCGTCACCATCCACGTCAGCATTTATGTCAACCCTGTTGTTTTCACTGCCCGGGGTGTCATCCCAAGGTTCTTTGATGCCGTAGTAGCTTTGCTGACTGGTATCGGCAACGTCTTCAAAGCTGGCAAAGCGGCCGGTTCCGAAAAACACCCAGGTTCTCTTTTTCCAGTCCATGGCTACGGTGGGTGCGGTGGATACGGGCTGGCCCACGTTGATCAGGACGGAGTCGGTGTCCCAGGTCGCCGGAGAAGTGGGCACGATATTGGTGTCAGGGTCATTGAGGACGATTCGCCGCAGCTTGCCGCCCAGCCCGGTGGCTGTGTCGGCAACGGTGCCAAAATACATGGCGTCAGTAGCGTAGTTCAGATCCAGATCCACGGTAATGAAGTCGGAAATTTGGCTGTAATCGTCAAAGCCGGTGCCATCCACGAACGGTCCGGCAGGTGAAGTCCCTGTGAGGGCGCTACCGTTGGGATCACGCAAAACACCGTTGCTAACCAGTTCTTTGAGATCTATGATGTAAATCTTGGCCTTCTGGCTGCTGAGGCTGTTTTTCTGGTCTGAAATGGAGTTGGCAAGGTCAACGTAAGCCCTGGGCTCACTGGTATCCACATAGCCGTCATTGTCCAGGTCGACCCAGATTCTTTCGTTGTCCTCGAACCAGCCGATAACGTTTTCGAGGGTTAGGATGTCGGCCACCTGGTCATTACCTGCAATTGTGGCGAGGGTTCCCGAATTGTAGCCCTTGAGGGTTTGTCCGTCAGTAAAGACCCCTAGTCCGCTGGTGTAGGCAAGCCGGGCACCGTTGGGGCCGGAGCCCAGCACCAGGTACCAGTCGTTGGGATCGGTCCCCGCATCCATGCTTTTCACCAGGATGGCTCCGGGATAACTGGTGGTAAAGCCAAGCTCGTCGAAGGAGATCTCCGCCAAGAGCACCGGCGCTGCTTCAGGATTGGTCACATCAAAGACCATATAGGCGGACTTCATCACCTGATCATCGCTTTCGTAGACGCCGTCGTGGTCCTTGTCCGTCCTGATCCTGCCGCCGCCCAAACCCATGCCGCACACCAGAATGGTGCCCCAGCCTCCGGGGTGGGTCCCGGTGGGGCCGTCGTCGGTGAAGATCTTGGCATCGAATATCTTCGGTTTCATGTCAACGTAGAAGATATGCTCGTAATTGGGGTCGGTGAGCCAGTAGAGGTGGGGCAACAGATTGAAGGGAACGTAGGCCCACATTTCCGCCCCGAGGTCGTAGGCAGCCTCTGAGCCCCCCAAACTCTGTTTGGCGAATTTCCACTTGCCGTAGGTGGGGCTGAAACTATTGGTGTCGAAGTAAAAGAAGCCTCCGTTGAAGGCGTGGAGCATGCCGTCGTTGGAACCGGTGTAGACCACCTTTCGCCTGTTCTTGTATTTGAGCCAGAACTCCCGGTAGGACGCGTCCGTGTAGAGGAGATCGTAGTTTTCCGCCGGTGTGCCCACCAGGGTTGGAGTGGAGCTGATGATGTCTCCCAGCCTGTAGGTGGTATCCAGGGTGTTGTCGCTGTCGGAGTCGAACTTGCGGTTTCTCATGCCGCTCTGATCTACCCCCCGAATGAAATCAAGCTGTTTGGTGGCCAGGGTGTTCACTTGAGTGGAGTTGAGGGATTGGGTAAAAGGCGGTGCCAGGTGGAGATAGGGTTTGATTGCGTCGAGGTTTGCAGCTGGGGAGGAGGAAAAGGCCCAGACCTCACCAGTGTCGGCCACCATATCGTTGTCCGCATCGATAAAGGTGAAGAGGTACCTTGCCTTGTCACTTGAACTGTAGGACTTATTTTGCAGAATAGCAGCGTCACTTAGAGAGCTGAGCCAGTTGGCGCCGGACCAGAGATACTTTACCGTTTCCATGAGCTCGTCCGAGGGAGTGGTCTGTCCATCTTTCTCCGCTTGGGTAAGCTCGCCGTTGCCATCGGTATCCGTCCACTTCTTTACCACTCCGGGGTTAAAGGCGTCGAATTCAATGACTTTGTCGGTATCGTTGTCCAGGGCCTTGTTGAGATTGGTATCCTCTCTTATCTCGCCGTAGGCGTCCACCAGGAGGGCATGCACATTGCCCACCCAGGACACGTGCTTGTACCTGGGGTAGAAGATGGACTGGTATACGGCGCCTTCGCCCGACCGTGAGGATGAGAGAACCGAGGCAGAGGTGCCCGAGGTGGCCCGCTCCAGGATGGCGAGAAAGGCCTGGTTCAACTGCTTTTCCAGGGTCAGGGGGTTCTGGACGTAGAAGTAGTTGTCCGGGGTGCCGTCTGCATTTTCGTCCCACTCAGCGTCCAAATCCGGCACGTTGTTAAAGTTGTGGTCACGGAAGCTGCCCCACTTGGCTGCATACCAGAGGGGGTTGGTCAGAAGTTCCGCCGTGGCGGTGGTGCCCGGTGCAAAGGTTCTGGTGTTCTGCAAGGGTAATACCGTGTCGT
>JASFKF010000126.1:0-5813 GCA_050118775.1 Syntrophobacterales bacterium | reverse complement strand
CTGAGGCTTACTCCGGTGATCTTGAAACTATGGGCCAGACAGAGACGGGCCAGTTGCGAAAGGAGCTTTTGGCCGTCAACGGCGTGGGTCCGGAAACGGCGGACAGTATTCTGCTTTATGCATTAGAGAGGCCGGTCTTCGTCGTAGACACCTATACTTACCGGGTAATGAACCGCCACGGCCTAGTTGGTGAACAAGTTAGCTATGATGAACTGCAGGAATTGTTCACCCAGCACTTGCCATTAGACATATCGCTGTTCAACCAATACCACGCCCTGCTGGTGAGAGTGGGGAAGCTCCACTGTCAGCCCAAGCCCCGCTGTCAGGAGTGTCCATTAGAGCCCCTGCTGCCCTAGGAGCGCAGCTAGCGCTACGCTGGCATAGGGCATGGGGCATAGAGTAAAGCGAGACGAGAGGTCGGGCGAGACGGGGATTGAAACGGGGAAGTCGGAACGGGGAACCGATGATTGCGGATTTCGGATTTCGGATTGCGGATTTTCTAGCTGACAGCTGAATTAAACCGGCTAAGCTGGCTCAACCGGCAAAACCGGCTAAACAGAAAATATGCAGCTGGAATAAACTTTAACCCACCTATAAATTTACAATTTTCCCGAGCGGTAAATAGAAACGATAAGCCAAACCCCCAGAACGGTGGCAATTACGTAACCGACTACACCCAGAATTGTAGTGAGAGAAACCGGTCCCAGGCCGAGGAATTCTAAGTTGAACACAAGGACTCTCTGGGCCGAATTGAGTACCATGGCAGCAGCAATGATGGAAGCAGAGATAACCAGGCCTACGGTCAGGCGATTGAGACCTTTTTCAAATTTTATATCGAGCTGCTGAAAACCTTCGTGCCAGATCTCAACTTTCTGTTTGCCCTTGGCCACCTGTTTGAGTATGTCATGGACAAACTTGGGCATAACCTTGGCGTATTTGCCCACATATCGGGTGTCCCTGCCGATATTTTTGAAGATTTTTTTTGCGTCGTAGCCCCGCTCTAGTAGCTTCTTGGCGTAAGGTTTGGTGAACTCCAGGAGGCTTACGTCACTTTGCAAAATTTTTCCAAGTGCTTCAGTCTGAACAAAAGTCTTCAAAAGCAACAAAAGGTTTCTGGGTAACTGGATGTGATATTTGAGAGCCAGATAAATAATTTGATCGTAGACATCTTTAACCGATATTGACTGCAGCGATCGGCCATAGAAGGCTTCACTGGCATCTTTCAGATCAGTTCTGAAGCTATCCAGATCTATTGTTTCTTCATCGATTAGACCCGCTTCCAAAAAAGCTTCCATCACCATGTCATAGTCGTGTTCCGCATAACCTAGAAAAATATTTGCTATTTGCCGCATGGTCTCTTCGTCCAGATAACCTGTAATACCGAAGTCAACCAGGCTCACCCGGCCGTCGTACATCACAATAGTATTACCAGGGTGAGGGTCTGCGTGGAAGAAGCCGAATTCCATCAACTGTCTCGAAAAGGAGCGCAAACCTATTTTTGACACCTCTTTTGGATCTATACCGTGGGCCCTCAGTTCATCCACGTTATCCATCTTGATACCATCGATCCACTCCATCACTAGGATGGATTTGGTAATGTAGTCCCAGTAGACTTTAGGAATATAAAGCTCATCAACCTCCCGGAAGTTATAGGCGAACTTCTCGATACTGCCCGCCTCGATGAGCATGTCAATTTCTCTAAAAATAGTCCGCTCGAACTCTCGCACCAAGTTTGTTGGTGCCAGTATCCTGCCCAGATCAAAAGACTTCTCTATCTTGTCGGCCAGATAGTACATCAAACGAATGTCTTCCCTGACCCTCTTGCTGATACCGGGGCGAATGACCTTGACCACGACTTTCTCACCGCTGGGTAGGTTAGCGTGATGCACTTGGGCCACCGAGGCAGCGGCAAAAGGTTCTTGGTTGAATTCAGTGAAAATCTCTGCAATTGGCCGTTTGAGCTCTCCCTCAATAACCTCTTTGATTTCTGCATAGGGAATGGGAGGTACTCGATCCTGCAATTTTCTTAGCTCTTCAATGTATTCTGGTGGAAAAATATCTGCCCTGGTGCTCATCAACTGTCCCAGTTTGACAAAGCTGGGCCCTAACTCCTCCAGAATCAACCTGATGCGCCGGGGCGACAGCACTCCGGGTTTAAGCATCGTAGGTTTGACTTTGCCCGGTTCCACTTGCTTTTCTTTACGGCTCAAAATACGCTCGACCACATCACCGAGACCGTGCTTGATGAGGACTTTGGCAATGCTCCCAAGACGCCTCACACCTCTTAATCCAGCTGAAGCCCTAAAAAAAACCATGACGATTTACCTCTCCAGGCCCATATCTTGAACTGGGATATTTGACTTAGCATTCGCCTGGCAATACAAATTTTATCCGTTGAATTGTTACACAATAGAGCCTCCGATTCTACACTAAAATTGGAAGGGGTGAAATTACGACTGGGAAGTTTTCGACGAAGGGCAAGGTAACAAAAAAGGCGGAGCTATTGGCTCCGCCTTTTTATTAAACAGTAAGCGAGAAAAAACATCAAACCCGGAAACACGATTGCCTTTCCCGCTTTTTACGCATTTCTCGCCCGCTATGTGCTTAGCGTCTGGAGATGGTTATTCGATAACCACTACGGTAACCCTGCGGTTTTCCGCCCGGCCTTCTTCAAAGTCATTGTCGGCCACGGGTTTCAATTCGCCGCAAGAAAAACCATTCATCCGCTGCAAAGAAAAGCCATGCTCCTGGTAAAGATAGCCCATCACCGCCCTGGCCCTATTCAAGCCGAGTTGAAAATTGTAGGGTTCTTCGCCGAAACCATCAGTGTGCCCTTGTAACTCGATAAAGAAACTTTTGTCAGCCTCTAACAAAGGCACAATTACAGCATCTATAGCCTTTTTGGCTTCTGTTGAGAGCGCGTAGCTATCAAAATCGAACTGAATGGCTCCGTCATACTGGGTAGCTCCGTAATACTGATCGTGAGTCAGTTCCTCCGCCCTTGCCAGTGCCATTTCGAGGTTTGTACAGGGCTCACTTATCTCTTCTACTGTCTCTTCTATGGCTACTTGCTCAAAGGTTTCTGTTTGGACGGGACCCTTGCTGGCACACCCTGTTAATCCAAACGAAATCATGCTCAAAACGACTATGGCCACGAGTGTCAATCTCATGACTGTTCCTCCTCACCTCGGAAGCTTCTGAACTGTAGATCTTTTCCTGATTGCCCAACCGGATAGATTCTTTGCAAAAGGCATGCCTAGCCCGAACGTTTCATGAATTGCTGTGGCCAGAGGTAAGGCAAAGTGGACTTCCGACCTTTCACCCTTTGCTGTTAATGGAGTGTAGCTTTTTCGTTGACTTCAATATTGTAACCATGGTTTATTCTCTTTAGGGTGACATCCAGAATTTCGACAAAAGCTGTTCACATAGCAACTCGGCTGGCACCCTTCTCTGAACGAACCTGGTACTGGCAGTATAGTAAAGTGAACCGAAAGCCGGATAGCTCTTGACTAGTGAAATCCCTTGGGCTGAATGTTTTTTAGATTTGGAGGCACAAACATGACAGTAACTGGAGGCGATCGCGGGGGTCCACGGGTCAAACTTAAATGGCCGGTAACGGTTAAGACAGAAAAAGGTTCTATGGAAGGGGTGACCCTCGACCTGGGCACGGATGGAGCTTTCGTTTCATGTGCCAAGCCTCTTAGACTAAATGAAGTCTTCGACATTGTCATCACTGCTCCAGATCAGGCCATAGAGGCAAAGGCTGAAGTGATCTGGTCAAACATATACGGTCCAGATGACGACATTACCCCTAGGGGTATGGGTGTCCGTTTCCTAAAAATCTCCGGGAAAGATCGCAGAGCCATAGCAAAGGCCGCTTTGGAACACCTGCGATCGGAAGAAATGGATCCCAGGGCATTCGAAGCTTTTCAAACTCTAGTCATAGACCCAGACGAAATTTCTAAAGAGTGATTGCTCAGTATCTGACCGTTTGCTTGGACGAAATAGCAATTGGCGCAAAAAAAAATATCATTAGGGGTTATCAAACTGCAAGGGAGGGGGAGGTCATGAAAAGGCTTATTTATATCAGCTTGGTTTTCCTGCTTGCGCTGTCGCTGCTCACAGGTTGTGAGACTACCCGCAAACTTACAAGTTCCATCTCCGGGACTTCGGACACGGACGAGCTACTTACCCAGGTGCCTTCCGAGGAGCAGAAGGAGGTGCATGAGGCCGCATTTAATCTGCAGGTCGCCGAAGAGAAGATTAAGCTTGCCGAGATGAAGGCCGAACTAGCCTCCCTGCAAAAAAAATACGCCGATTACCAGGAGGATCTGGCCAATAAGCATCAAGATGCAGCCGAGGTCAAGTTGGACCTTGTCAAACTGGAGACGGTAGACAAGGCGAACCTGGGTGAAAAGGAATACAACATAAACAAAATTGCCGACCTTAAGTCGAAAATGCTCAAGATTGAAGCAGATAGTATCAAGCTTGAGGCAAAACGGGATACAACCGAACAAAAAATCAATGGGTTGGCCCAACAAATTGAAGAGCAGGAGACAAAAATCCTAAACCTCGAGGCTGCCGGCGTACCTGAGCCAGATCCTGGTGATGTGGTGAAGATGGACAAAGGACCGGAAGAAGAAAAGGTCAGTGAAACCAGCACTGAAAAGCCGCAAACGCAGCCTTAGGGGCATAGAGTGAAATGCCCATTTCGGATTGCGGGGGGCGGAATTCGGATCGCGGAATTTTTAACTGATCGCTGAGCACTGACAGCTGAATACAACCGGCCAAACAGACTACAGGCAGCCGTTTCAACAAAGGACTAGGGACTAATCATCCCGAGAAAACAATCCATGGAGGTGGGAAGCATGACCATTTCCCTACGTTACGATATAGCCGAATCGCCCTTGACCTATAATGGACGATACGAGCCCAGGGTGATGAGCAAGGAGAAAATCTCCACATTCAACCTCAGACATAAGGAGGTACTGGGCTTTTACGGCCTCGAACTAGCCAAGGGTACGGTTTTTATCATCGAAGACCGGGTGAACGGACGTTCCAATCTCGGTGTATTCAGGAGCAAGCAACTACGCCAGGGAGTCATCCTGGCAGCAGCCCTCCCGGCAGCCGGTGTTGTTCTCGAAGGCTTCGCCGCCTTGACAAAGGTGCCCAAGGAGGAGCAATCCAAATCGTTGATAAATCGGCTCAAAAGGCATAATGACCGAGTAGCGGCTCAAATTATGGGTGAGGTGCTGCAAATTACCGCGGAGACGTTTGATGTGGGAGAAGAGGTGATTATCGAAAGCGCCATAACCGAGGGGGTGAGGGTCAAACCTGGATTGGAGGCGGGTGGTAATCCCACCATCCCGGTTGGTGCGCTTTACGGTAAAGAAGAGCATTGCAGCCGCTATGGCCGCGGACTAAGCAAGGAAGTCACCCGGCTGTCCATGGGCTCGGACGTGATCGACGGTACAGGCAAATCGGTCAAGGGCCTTCACAGTTCACTTACTGCGCTTTTCATCACCGAGTCGGATTTCAAAAGGCACTTGCCCGATATCTACGTAGAACGTTGGATGGCAGGATCAATGTTTCCGGAATTCAATCCCAGGGACACTGATTTACTGGAGGAAACTCAAATAATCGCCGACGCCTGTGGCGTAAAAGACTTATCTCAGATGAGCGCATACTTTCTTGACCGACCCCGTCATCATCCAGCAATGGACGAGCTGAATCACCTGGGCGTGGCCACACCATTTGACAAGGACGGCGACCTCTTTCCGGCTGTGGTCATGGGACTTGATGGGCTCCGGTTA
>JASFKF010000125.1:0-5850 GCA_050118775.1 Syntrophobacterales bacterium | reverse complement strand
GACGGCACGGTAAACCTCAAGATACCCGCTGGTAGCCAAAGCGGGCAGAAGCTGAGGTTGAGCGGCAAAGGCTTACCTAAAAAGGGTGGTCAGCGGGGAGATCTTATTGCCCGGCTCAAAATTGTGGTGCCAAAAGATTTGACTGCGAGAGAAAAGGAGCTTTTTGCAGAGATGGCTAAGGCGTCCAGCTTTAAACCACGGCAAGGATAAGGGAAGATGAGCAACATTCGATACCAGATTGTGCACTATCGATATGAAAGCCGGCCCGAATCGGAAGAGCTGCTTTCGGCAGGGGATCTAGCACGGCTCGCCCGTTTGCATCCGGAGATGGTGAACAAATTGATAGATTGGGGATTGATTGATCCCGTGGAACATGAACCTCAGTTACTATTTCCCGAAACTGCGGTGCCCAGGATCTGGCGAATTATGAGATTGCGTCGCGACCTGGGCATCAATTGGGCCGGCATTGGCGTGGTTCTAGAGCTGCTAGACAAAATAGACGAACTGGAGCGAGAGGTCGCCAGGCTTCGCAGGCAGTTATGAGCGGCTATTTTCTATTTACTCAACTATGCTTGCAGAACGAAGAGACGAAATAATATCTTTAGGAGGAATCTTAGGATATGGACCCGAACAAATTAACCCAAAAATCGCAGGAAGCGCTTCATGACGCCCAAAGCAAAGCTTTACGCTACGGTCATCAGGAGGTTGACGGCGAGCACCTTCTTTTAGCGCTGTTGGAGCAGCCAGAGGGATTGCTGGCTCGTCTTCTCAACAAGATGGACGTACCCGTTGAAAACCTAAAGGCTGAGGTGGAAGGGGAGCTGCAAAAGCGGCCCAGTGTATCGGGACCAGGGACTGAGGCAGGAAAGATCTATGTGACCCAGCGACTTAACCGTCTTTTGATGAAGGCGGAGGAGGAAGCAAAAAGACTCAAAGACGAGTATGTTTCAGTTGAACATCTCACTCTGCCCCTGATCGATGAAGGGAATGCCACCGCCGCTGGGCGAATCTTAAAAAGTTTCAAGGTCACCACTGATCGTTTCCTGCAAGCGCTCACCGAGTTGAGGGGCCATCAAAGAGTTACCAGTGCCACGCCTGAGTCAACCTATGAGGCTCTTGAGCGCTATGGGCGAGACCTGGTTAAAGAGGCGAAGAAAGGGCGGCTTGATCCGGTCATCGGACGGGATAGCGAAATTAGACGAATCATCCGCATACTTTCCCGCAAAACCAAAAACAACCCCGTGCTCATCGGTGAACCCGGCGTAGGCAAGACCGCCATTGTTGAGGGACTGGCGCATCGCATAGTGAAAGGCGATGTGCCTGAGGGGCTCAAAGACAAATCCGTTTTTGCTCTCGACCTGGGCGCCCTGGTTGCGGGGGCCAAATATCGCGGTGAATTTGAAGAACGGCTTAAGGCGGTTTTGCAGGAAATCAAAGAGAGTGAAGGCTCCATTCTGCTCTTCATTGATGAGCTTCACAATATTGTCGGTGCCGGTCGGGCCGAAGGCTCTATGGATGCAGGCAACATGCTGAAACCCATGCTTGCCAGGGGTGAACTCCATTGCATCGGCGCCACCACTCTAGACGAATATCGGAAGTATATAGAAAAGGATGCTGCTCTAGAGAGGCGCTTTCAGCCTGTGCTAGTAGATCAGCCCACGGTGGAAGATACCATAAGTATTCTACGGGGTTTGAAAGAGAGATTTGAGGTGCATCACGGAGTAAGAATTCAGGACAGCGCCTTGGTGACGGCTGCAATACTTTCCAATCGCTACATCAGTGATCGCTTCTTGCCTGATAAGGCCATTGACTTGGTGGACGAGGCATGTGCCACCATTCGTACGGAGATGGATTCTATGCCCGCGGAACTGGATGAGGTGACCAGACGGGTAATGCAGCTGGAAATCGAGGAAGCAGCTCTGAAAAAGGAAAAAGACTTGGCGAGTCAGGAACGGCTGAAAACCCTCCGTAAAGAACTGGCTGATCATCGATCCATGGCTGATGGGATGAGGGCTCAATGGGAGGCGGAAAAGGCTGCCATCCACAAGGTCCAGGGACTGCGAGAAGAGATTGAGAAACTACGCTATGAGATCTCTGTGGCCGAGCGCAAATACGATCTAAACCGGGCGGCAGAGTTGAAACACGGCCGACTTCCAGAAGTGGAACAGAAACTCAAGGCGGAAGAGGCTGAGCTGGCGAACAAACAGGGCACTGGGCGCCTGCTAAGAGAAGAGGTTACCGATGACGAGATCGCGGAAATCGTCTCGCGCTGGACCCACATCCCGGTGACTAGGCTGGTAGAGGGAGAGAGGGAAAAACTGCTGAAGCTCGAGGAACATCTCCATAAGCGGGTAGTGGGCCAGGATGAAGCAGTGGAGGCAGTGGCTGAGGCGGTACTGCGCTCTCGCGCCGGCATTAAAGACCCCAATCGTCCTGTTGGCACCTTTATCTTCCTTGGGCCCACCGGAGTGGGAAAGACCGAGCTCGCTCGAGCTCTGGCGGAAAATCTTTTCGATGATGAAAACAACATGGTGCGGATTGACATGAGCGAGTACATGGAAAAGCATACTGTTGCTCGTCTCATTGGGGCTCCACCGGGATATGTGGGATACGAGGAAGGTGGTCAACTTACAGAGGCGGTGCGGCGCAAGCCTTACTCGGTCATCCTTTTCGACGAGATTGAAAAGGCCCATCACGAGGTGTTCAGCATCTTTCTGCAGATAATGGATGATGGTCGACTAACCGACTCCCACGGCCGCACCGTGGATTTCAAAAACTGTATTATCATCATGACCTCTAACGTGGGCAGCCAATATATCCTTGACGCCACCGGTGAGAGTTACGAAAGCATGCGGTCGCGAGTGCTTGAGTCCATGCGCCAGCATTTTCGCCCCGAATTCCTTAACCGAGTAGACGAGATTCTGGTATTTCACTCACTCACTCAGGAGCAACTGAAGCAAATTGTAGACATCCAGGTGGTTTGGTTAAAACGACGCCTCGCAGACAGGAGAATTGAACTGGAGTTTTCCGATGAGGCTAAGATTTTGTTAGCCGAGAGAGGCTATGATCCGGTATATGGAGCTAGGCCTGTTAAACGGGTAATTCAGAAAATAGTGGAGACACCACTAGCGAAAAAGATCATGGCCGGAGAGGTGCCGGATGGCAGTAGTGTGCGTGTGAGCACTGATGAGCAAGGACTTGTTTTCGAGGTGACTTTGCCGGAGCAAAGGAGTGAAGAAGTTTTAGAGGCAGTCTAGTTCAGCAGGCAGCTGACAGCAAGCAGCTGGCAGTGTTAAATAAGGAGTCGGTAGTCAGAATTCAGAATCCAGGAGAAAAAAATAAAGAGTGTCTTTCCCTCCTGGCTACTAGATTCTATGTCTAGTGCCTAGTTCATAAGGTTGTAGTTGGTCCGATGAAACGAATCCAGTCCACCACCGGCTTAACCGCTTTCCTTTTTAAGTTCATCGATGGCGGCCTGATATAAATTTCGCAGTTTATTCTCGTTGCTAACCATGGTGCGGCTGATTTTGCCGAAGTGGTTCCTTAGAATTTCACTGGCCTCGCCCCAACTGCCACGTAGTTGAGTGAGGTCAGTTTTTGCCTCCAGGAGTTTTTTCTTGAACAGATCGATCATCATCCGATCCTTCATCTCGCCCACGTCGGTGATCCCGTCATTTTTTTCCATGACTAATCTCCCCTTGTCTGAAGTTCAGATAGCAGTGCAGCGTTCCGCAGCCATTTCCACAAGAATTCCTGGGCCAGAGTGTTAGGTCTTGTTTCGGCAGAAAGTCTTACTTCAAGCGCTACTACGCTAGAAAGGACTAAACTCAATTTAGTAATGTTACCTTATCCTGGGAGAAATGTGCAATAGTTTTGTGAATAGGTTAACAATAAGTATAATTAGATGCGGGACATGAGATATGAGATATGTGATGGATCAATCACAGTGGATACACCAAAGGATAGAATGCGTCTTTAAGGCTTGAATTAGCATGGTCCATCCACTAATGTGTTGCAAGGAGGAAGAAATCGTTCTCATGCGGGAAAACAAGCCAGCTATCGATTTTCTTAGAGAGCACGGGACCACCTCTCTAGTCAGTTTGGGTTGCGGTCTGATGGTGAACAGGATCGACAATCACCTCCGTCTGATGACTGCGTTGAATCTTACTTACTATGTCGGCATTGATTGTAGTCCATGGATTGAACCGGTTTCTCCCAATCTCTTCTTAGATCCTGACGGTATGACAAGGTTACTAAGCGATTATTATCAGGGCGAACCAAAACGGTTCTGGGAATACATTAGACTATTTCCCGAAACCTGGGTGGAGGATCTGAAAAATATTCACTGTGCCGTGGTGGTATGCGAAAGGGTTTACCCAGACTGCCGCTGGGAAGATGTAATCTTTTCCATGACGCCAAAACTGGTGCTGCAAGAAGATCTCCATGGCTGCGAACGACAACAACTCCGCGGAAAGAAGTACGTTAGAACCTGGGCGGAAAAAAAGTACTATGGGATGCGGCCTTACAAGCCTTGGCCAGTTTTCCCAGGAGAATATAATCTAATACTTTGGCGCCGCCGCAATTTCCAAGTGGATGGAATTGAGGAAGGCAGGTGGAAAACACTCCGGAGGCTGCGGGAGTGGGTGTTAGGTTGAGTTGGTAGGCGGCAAACGGTGAGCAGCAAGCGGGCGGGGGCATAGAGCAAGGAGCATAGGGAGGTAATTTCGAATATCGAATTGCGGATTGCGAATTGTAAGTTTTTGTTAATTTAGGCTTTTTAGACATTTTAGACATTTCAGGCAGTGACTGATGACTAAATACTTTTTATCGATGAATTCTCTAGTGCATCTCGAGGAGAACTTACCTAACCTCGCACCTGTCGAGGCCCCAGAAGTTGCGAGTATGATCCGCGCTGCTCGGGGGGTGGTAATGCCACGGGGTATTACCAGAAAGCGTTACAAGAAAATTGCCGCCATGGCCCAGAATTGGTTTCCGAATTTGGACGCCAAATATGACTATTCAGGCAAGACCAAACAAACGGTGCTTTTTCAGCGTTTGAAAATACGCCATCCAAGAACCGTTCTATACCCAAACCCTCAAGTTTTACTGGATGCTGAAGGGAAGATGCTTCCGCTGGACTATCCCTTTGTACTCAAGGGAGATAATGGTGGTGGGGGCAGTACGGTTTTTCCTGTTTGGTGCCGGGGGGATCTCATAAATGGGCTCCATAGGCTACCCGCAGAAGAACCTTTATTGATTCAAAGGTGGGTAAACCATGGTGGTATGGATCTCAGGGTGGTGGTTGTGGGCGCCAAAATGGTGAGCTATTTTCGCGTAGGTGGTGAGAATTTCTACAACAATGTGTGCCGCGGCGGACAGATGCACCCGGACATTTTCCCCGATTTGCAAGATCGAGGTATGTCTGCCGTGGCCAGATTTTGCCATCTGGTTGGTATTAATCTCGCCGGTTTTGATCTCATGTTTCCCGATGAAGGTCCCCCTGTCTTTATCGAAATAAACTTCAATTTTGGCCGGAAAGGACTGGGAGGTACACCAGGGTTCAGGAAAATATTTAAAGAAGCTGTGGAGTTATGGCAACAAGGAATTGCCTACCCAATCTTGATGTGAGATGTGGGATCTGAGATGTGGGATAATGAATTCCCAGACAAATATTCAATCTCACATCCAGTTTTCCATTTGTTTAGTCCGCCTCCGGTGGATCAATATTCGGATTTAGGATTTGAAGCTGGCGGAATTATCCAGCGATAATGGTAGTTCCACTAAGGCCTTGCAAGAGCTTCTCTGCTCTCTCCTCCACCTGACCAACAATGACCCGCCCATTTGGGTTGG
>JASFKF010000124.1:0-5857 GCA_050118775.1 Syntrophobacterales bacterium | reverse complement strand
CTTTATTCGCACTATCCTCTTTGGTTTTCCGCCGGGACAAAGGCGGGAAAATCTTTATCCACCCTTGACAGGTGGCCGCCACGGCGGTCGTCTGACCCTATTGGGGCAGGAGGGGGAAGAGTATGTAATAAGCCGCCACCATGGACGTAAACGGGGGCCGGTAACGGTAACCCTGCCTAACGCCAGTCAAGGCGACGATGAAGTGCTGCGCCAGTTAACTGGTGCTGCTACAGAAGACCTCTTTCGGTCGGTCTTTGCCTTTAGCCTCTCAGAATTGCAGAGCTTCGA
The DNA here is from genome assembly GCA_050118775.1 of Syntrophobacterales bacterium. Lineage (GTDB taxonomy): Bacteria > Desulfobacterota > Syntrophobacteria > BM002 > BM002 > BM002. The sequence continues at coordinate 5,569 of JASFKF010000124.1, read as the reverse complement.
TTCCCTCAACAGCCAGGCGGTGAAATCTGCGATTTATAGTGCAGGTGCTGGCGTTGGTAAAATTTCATTGGCAAAAGTGGAGAAAGATCTCCAGGATTCCATTGGGCGAATTTTCAAGCCTGGCGGAAGAAAACCCGTGATCAACGGGATTTTGAAGGAATTACAGGAGATAGATCTCACTATTGGTCAGCGGGTGGCTGAAGTTGACCGGTACGATGAACTTCGAAATGAGCTAGACCAAATGGCCGTTGAGATTGAGGATGCCAAAAGCTTTCTTGACATTAAGAGGCACAGGCTCGAGCGGGTCAGACTCCTGCAAAGGGGTTGGGAGGACTGGGTCGGTCTGTGTCGAATCCAGGAGGAAATTGCTGACCTTCCCAAGATTGAGGTATTTCCCGCCGATGGTGTCAACCGATTGGAAAAACTGCAGGAAAGAAATAGACTCGTCAGTGTTCATAGGGGTGAACTGGCTCAAAAGATTGCACAGGTAGAGAAAGATCTGGAAATACTCGAGCCACGACCACGATGGTTGGAAGCAAGAGAGCAAATCCGTCTGTTAGAGAGAAAGCTGGAGCGATTCTCTGCCGGTAGTCAGGAGTTGGTGGAAATTCGTCCCCGTCTGCAAAACCAGCGGGAATCACTGGAAAATGATCTAAAGGGCTTGGGGCCAGACTGGCGACTGGACCATCTGGATAGATTTGACGCTTCCCTTAGTGCCCGGGAAGAGATTCTCCGCTATTTGGAGGGACTGGAAGGGGCCAGAGATGGCAAGCGCCAGTCTGAGCGTAACTTTGTTAGTGCGACCAGCGGGTTCAAGCAAGCGAAGGTGAGAGCGCAGGAGGCTGAGAAGGCTGTAAGGCAGATTGCCGAGCCGCAGGAAAAGGACCCTACCGTTTTGTTGAAGCGACGACAGAGATTGCGTTCCTTGCGCAACCTAATCCATCTAGGACGAGATTTGCACCGTCGCTTGGAACAGCTGAGAGAGCGTCAGGATGACCTCCAGAAGCAAAAGGATGGCTTGAACCAGCAAATGGAAGGCATAGGGGATGCCCCACTCTGGCCAATAGCCATAGCAGTCCTGCTGTCCGCTGCCGCTGGACTTGCTGCTGGTTGGTATCGGGACTTGTTCACCGGCGCTGCAGTGGCAACGGTTGGCTTGCTAATAACTGTTGCCTTACTCTTGTTCACTTTCGGACAAAGAAACCGGCAAAAGGCTCAAAAAGATATCCTAATACAGCAATTCTATGAGATCGAAGAAAAATTGGACACTCTGAGTGGTAAGGAAGGGGTAATGCTGGCTGAGATACGGGCCAATGACCAAGAAATAGTCCGCGCGGCACAAACACTGAGATTCAGGGCCCGGCCGAGCCTGGAAGAGGTAGACCAAGCCGAGGCTGAAGTGGAGGCTGCTCAGGAAACGCTCCATCTGTGGCATCCTGTCCAACAACGCTACCAGGAGTGCAGGGAGGAAACTGAGCGACGGCAGAGAGAATTGGCTGAGGCTGAGAAAAATATGGCAAAAGGTCAAAACGCGCTGCAGGAGTTGGAACATCAATGGTCAAGCTGGCTTAGCCAGGCAGGCTTGGCCGAGAGCCTCACTCCTAACTCTGCCCTGGAAGTCATGGAACGAATTCGCTCACTTCGTCAGCAGGCCAGATCACTTCGAGAACTCGAAGAGAGGCTCCAAGTGCTGAAGACTTTGGTGCAGGATTACCAAGAAGAGGCAAAGTCGATTGCTCAGCAGTTGGAAGCAAGTGACATGCTGGCGGAAGATGTGGAAACGGTGGTTCATGGGTTGATATCAGAATTGGAGAAAGAGGAAGAGGCGCAACGAAGGCGTGAGGCGCTCCAACAGCAGTTGGTGGAATACAAGGGAGAGCTTGAACAAAACAGTGCGCACTTGCGGCAGGTTGAGAAAGAACTCAATGGTCTGTTCACTGAAGGGGGAGCTACCAACGAGACCGAATTTCGCCAAAGGGCTAATCTCTACGAGCACCGTCTGGCGGCGGAGAAAGCATTTGATCAACACTTGCGTAACCTGGAGAATCTCGGAGGTCGTGGCGAAGACCAGGTGAGCTTCCAAGAGGAACTGCAAGGTTATTCACCAGAAAGACTCAAAGTTGAAGGGGATGAGCTTTACCAAGAGGTTCAGGCACTGGAGGAGAAACTGGCATCATTGCAGGAGCAGTTTGGCCGTCTTGATGAGCGGAGGGAACAGCTAGAGTCAGCAGAGGAACTCTCAGTTTTACGGCAGCGCCGTAAAGGACTGCTGGCAGAACTCAGGGAAGTTGCTAACCGTTGGAGTGTGTTAACCATCTGCCTTCGGTTTTTGCAAAAGGGTCGCCAAATCTATGAGAAGGAAAGAAAACAACCGGTATTACGAGAGTCAGAACATTTTTTCCAAACTATCACGAAGGGCAGATATCACGCCATAGTGGCGCCTCACGGTGAAGAAAGCATTGAGGTTGTAGGAGCTAATGGTAGTCGTTACCAACTGGATATCCTTAGTCGAGGCACTGCTGAACAACTATATCTTTCTCTCCGTTTTGGCTATATCCAAGAATTTGGTCGTCGGGCTCGACCCCTGCCTGTGGTTATGGATGATATCCTAGTAAATTTCGATCCACAAAGGGAGCGGGCTTCGATCAGCGCCATACTTGAGCTGGCTGATAGGAACCAGATACTTTTCTTTACCTGCCATCCCGAAACCGTCTCTCTGATCAAGGAGCACAATCAGAATATCCCGGTTTGGCGACTAGAAGGAGGAGAGGTGAGGCCAGGATAGATCGGAGATCGCAACTAAAAGAGGTTAGGAGGCAGATTCATAGTGCCGATGTGAGATATGAGATATGAGATGGGAAAAAGATGATTTAGCGAGTTAATCCCACATCCCAGATCTCACATCTCAGATCCATCTTCTCGAGCTACTTAGAATTTCTACGAAGATCTACATTGAAAGCCATGGATAGTGATAAAGTAGGAAATGTTTTCTTCTACGGCAGCTTTAAGCAGGGCCAACCTTTGTATTTCTTAGAGGGCTTTGAGGACTTGCGTCTAGAGGTCTTTCCGGCGAGGATGCAAGGTGGGTTGCTATATAATCTTGGCCTTTTTCCCGGAATGATCCTACATGCAAATGGTGGTCTGGTTATAGGAGAGGTTCACCGTTTTCGTCAAATGGAAACGGTCCTGGGGATACTCGACGAAGTTGAGGAATATTACGGGGAAGGGAACCCGAATAATCTCTACCGCCGAGTTGAGCATGAAGTAGAACTTCTGAACGGAGAGCGCTTTATCACCTGTTGGGTGTACGAGTATATGGGATCACTCGAAGGAGCCAAATTTATTGAGAGTGGCTTTTGGCATGGAGCGTCAGTGCAAACCCATTAGACTTTGATGTGAGATGTGGGATTGGCATAGAGCATGGAGCATGGGGCATAGGGAATAGGAAATAGGGAAATACAGCTGACAGCAGGAAACGGGCAGCAGGCAGCCACGAGCAACTAGGCACTAAGCAGTATGCACTAGGCACCAAATTATTCAACAATTGAGGAGTGAGAATCCAGAATCCAAAAGACAAAGACACAAAGAGTGTTCTTCCATTCTGACTCCTAGCTTCTGACTTCTGGCTCCTTGAGCCGTTACGACTTCTACGATTTCTACGAATTGAACGGTTTGAACGCTTTACTGCTTACTGCTCACCGCTTACCGATATGGGATTTAGGATTTAGATATTAGGATTTGAAATGACTCAGATACTGAGCGGAATCTGTTCAGAGGGCATTATGGTGGCAACGGACAGTATGGCCACCACTTTTGATGGGGATGGCAAGGAGCGACAATTTACCATTGACAAACTCTTTTCCATTGGTAGTCATGCTTTTGTCGTCAGTGGTGGAATGGGTATAAGTGTTGAGCTCAGCAGGAGATTTAAACAATATGCTGAAAAACGGCAGTTAGTTGGAATTGAGAAAATAATCGGAGCGGCAGGAGCATACCTGTCAGACCAGTTCAGGCAATCTATGGGTAGAATTGACCAAGTTAGGGCCATGGAGGGGCAGTTTGACCGGATCTATTTTCTGGTGGGGGGCTACTCATTTCGATCCAAGGAAGATCCCTACCAACTAGTCCTCTGGGGAAGTGAAGAAGCACAACTGCCACTGCAGAGGATTCATATAGGTAAGAGTGTGGTCATGCCGCGAGCCCTCGCTGGAGAAACAAGGCTATTTCGCATGTGTCAGGAAAATAGTTCTCTTACTGATCTTATCAACTTTGCTAGAGATTTTCTTCAGAAGCAAGGGAAGATAAACCCGCAAATTGGGCCACCTTTTTGGTTTGGCACGGTGACGCCGAAAGGATTCGAGCGTTTTGAGCATAATTATGGCCAGGGTTAGAACATGACTGATCCATTTATAGTTAGCGTTACCGAAGTGGAGATAAAGCGGGAGCGGGAAAAGGCTAGGGCTCTGCGTAAAACACGGTGGTGGAAGCAACGACTATCCCGTGGCATCTGCTATTACTGCGGTCACCGCTTTTCGCCAGATGAGCTGACCATGGATCACATCATTCCCATTATCCGTGGCGGCCGAAGTACCAAGAACAACATTGCTACAGCTTGTAAAGACTGCAATAACAAAAAGAAACATATGCTTCCCATGGAATGGGAAGAGTATCTTGCAAATCTCGCCAGCAACGAAGATAGCCTATAGACGATAAGTACCTTATCGGTGAGGGCATGGTTTTTGTATGTTGCGAGGAGGATAAATCTGCCAAGCTGTATCCAGGAAGCTAACAGTTCTTGACTACAGACAAAAGGGGGACACTATGACAGGTGTGGGGCCTGAGGGTGAAGGCGTCAGAAAGGCAGTTCAGTGGGTTTCTGATAAACGGCAGTATGAAGGAGGGGGTCCACTTTCCACCCTTATTGAGGAGGCAAGTGAGAGGTTTAACCTTTCTCCAAAAGATGAAGAATTCCTCTTCCGCTTCTTTAAGGGAAAAGAGTAGTTACCACGCCCGCCAAAACGGATTTATTCTTGTATTGCCCGGGAAAGTCAGTACAATAGATAGACCGCATTACATTTGTTAAAAACGTTCGGGGGTCGTCTAAGGGCAGGACAGGGGTCTTTGGAACCTCTAATCTAGGTTCGAATCCTAGCCCCCGAGCCATTCGACAAAAAGAGCCTTCCCCACCGGGGAAGGCTCTTTTGTTAAAACTGTGACCGGGGAGCTCTGCGTGAGAAGCTAGCTGTGAGCCTGCGCTGAGCGCAGTTAAGGGAATCCTAGCCCCCGAGCTATTAGTAACCGGTAAACAGTAAGCAGTAAACCGTACGAGATGTTATTCGTTATCCGTTATACGGAGAACCTGAGCCCATAACTTGTCCTAACTTAGAACTTGGAACTTGGAACCTTGAACTGCTGCCCTCAGATCTCTGTCCTCTGCCCTCTGACCTCCGATCTCTGATTTCTTACTCTATGCTCCATGCCCCGTGCTTTCATTACCCATTTCAGGTCAAACCAGTTTTGGGTAAAATGCACTGTCCGGAAGGTTGGGTAAGTCTTTAGGTATTGACCT
>JASFKF010000123.1:0-5865 GCA_050118775.1 Syntrophobacterales bacterium | reverse complement strand
GAGCTATTGCGGCTCCGCTTTTTTCTTCTCAATATATTGTGTCCGAGCAAATCTTGGAAAAGTGTAAATTAAGGGATGTAATCCACAGTTTGCCCCTCCTTTTTGTGCTAGCCGATTCTCCAAAATAATAATCGTTTAATTGAGAAGCAGCTAGGCACGTTTTTTGCCACAGATACATTCAGAACCGCACAGACCTACTAAAAAAGTAACACAATTCTAAGAAGTTGTATAAGTTTGCCCATTTTTAGAAGTTTATTACCAAACTCTTCTGCATGACTCTGGATAACACGTAAGGATTACTGTGCAGGCGAAAGCTTCTTTTTTTATCGTTGTATTGTTTTCGATACTCTTCTTGCAGACTGTTGTAGCCTCGCCGGTTCTTGCAAAAGCAGATGCAGGGCCAGCTCAAACCGTGAATGAGAGTGACACGGTAGTCTTGGATGGATCTAAATCGAAACTTCCAGGTGGTATAGACACCTATCAATGGCAACAGACGTCTGGAACTCCCACCGTAACACTAATAGACGATGATACGGCAAAGGCCAGTTTTACCGCTCCGGATGTTGGAGTAGGTGGTACTACGCTAACGTTTCAACTTACAGTCAGCAATAGTTCAGGGAAGTCTGATACGGACGCAACGACCGTTACCATACGGTTTGTAAACAATCCCCCCATAGCCAATGCCGGCAATGATCAGACGGTGGACGAAGAGACTATAGTAACTCTAGATGGTTCCAGTTCTTATGATTCAGACTCTGGTGATAGCATCACCTATCAGTGGGAACAGTCAGGTGGAAGCCCTAATGTACAATTGACAGACACCAATAAAGTTCAGGCAAGCTTTAACGCACCTAACATTCTAGACGACACAATTCTAACCTTTCAGTTAACGGTTACCGACAGTTCAGGCTCTTCGGATACAGATACAACTGTTGTGAATGTGCAAGGAAATAACGATCTTCCAATTGCAGAGGCAGGTCCAAATCAGAATGTAGATGAGGGCAGCCTGGTTATCTTGAATGGATCTAATTCTTATGATCCGGACCTTGGAGATAGCATCACCTATCAGTGGGAGCAGTCAGGTGGAAGCCCAACTGTAACGCTGACAGGAGCGAATACAGCCCAGGCAAGTTTCACTGCACCCAACGTTGGTGAGGCAGGAGTCTCTCTGACTTTCACATTGACTGTTACTGACAGCGGCGGCTTGAAAGCTACAGATACCGCCATTGTTAATGTTAGCTTTGTCAACTCTCCACCTGTGGCAGTCGCAGATCCGCCTACCCAGACAGTAGAGGAAGGCATTCTGGTTATCTTGAATGGATCAAATTCTTACGACCCGGACTTTGACGACAGCATCACTTACCAATGGGAGCAGACTGGCGGAAGTCCAACTGTAACGCTGAGTGGAGCAAATACAGCCCAGGCAAGTTTCACTGCACCCAACGTTGGCTTGGTTGGAACCTCTCTGACTTTCACATTAACTGTTACTGACAGTGGCGGCTTGAAAGGTACAGATACCTCTATAGTGAATGTGACTAGTAAGAATGAACCGCCTATCGCCGATGCGGGCCCTGATCAGACGGTGGGGGAGGGGAGTTTGGTCACCCTTGATGGATCAAACTCGAGTGATCCAGAAAGCCCGAAAGGCAACAGTCTATCCTACCAATGGAAGCAGACGGCAGGGATGCCTTCCGTTACCCTGTCTAATCCTCAGTCTGTGCAGCCTACGTTTACAGCCCCGAACGTTTCCTCAGTTGGTACATCTCTCACCTTTGAATTAACTGTTACTGATTCTGGAAACCTGCAATCTACGGATACTACCATTGTAAATGTCACTGGAGACAATGATCCTCCCACTGCGAATGCTGGAGCTGATCAAACAGTGGACGAGAATACTGTTGTGATCCTGCACGGATCTAACTCCTTTGATCCAGATGACGGGATCAAGTCCTTTCAGTGGGAACAGATAGATGGGCCTATGGTTACTTTATCAGATCCGACTACAGAGCAGCCCACTTTTGCGGCACCTGAGGTTAGCGCTGGCGGAGTATCTCTGACTTTTCAATTGACTGTAAAGGATTCAGGTGGCTTGCAATCTTCTGATACCACCATTGTAAATGTTACCGGAGACAATGATCCCCCTACTGCTAATGCGGGAGATGATCAGACGGTGATGGAGAAAAGTACAGTCACTTTGGATGGGTCAAATTCATCGGATCCAGATGATGGAATTCACTCGTATCGGTGGAAGCAGATAGAAGGGCGGTCGGTCACCTTTTCCGACCCCACAAGTGCTCAACCGACCTTTGAGGCTCCAGGTTTTGATGAAAGTGGTGACAAGGCACTAATCTTTGAGTTGGTAGTAACAGACTCTGGCGGTTTGCAGTCTAGCGATTCAACAAACGTCTCTGTGTCAAATTTTGAGAAAGATAACCCGGGCGCATCGGGAGGTGGTTGTTTTATCGACACAGCATCCTACGGGTTCTGTAGAGTCAAGTAATTCTAAACTTGAAAGTTATATTCCATACTTTAATCCCCACTGGTGCAGGGGAGTACCCTGCACCAGAATCTTGTGGTTTGCGAATGAGACAATAGGTCAGTCTTCATTCATAGATCCTGTCAATCCAACTCGCCGCCTCTGACTCACTCACCTTGCCCAGATACCTTTGAGTCGTTGACAAGTTTCTGTGCCGAAGGATGATTTTTGAAACGACCTCCAAAGGTACGCCGGACCGACTGGCGAAAGTGGCTGCGTGACGGCGGAGATCATGCGGTGTTAGATCGAGGCCACGAGATTTTCCGGATCTTTTCACTACTAATCTGGCCCCGTTATAGCTCATGGGGAAGATTCGCTCACTTGGACCGATGTTTAGGTCTCTAATATAGTTTCTGAGTCTTTCAGAAATCCGCCTGGTAATGAATACAGTTTCCTGCTCACGGCCACTTTTGGGATTTTTTATGGTCACTTTGACACCATCAATGTCATTTGGTGTCAACTTGAGTACTTCACCTATTCGCATTCCTGCTCTTGCCTGTAACTCCAGCATGAGCCTGTCTCTTATTTTCTCTGTGGTATAGATGATCTCATCTATGGTCTCTCTGTCGATTACGGTCCTAATACCTATTCGAGGTGGGCGAAAGACCCTTTTGATGATGAGACTGTAGCATGGATTGGCAAAATTGAGTTTATAGCGATCAAGGATGTGGTTGAAGAAAGCTCTAAGGTGAGCACACCTGCTGTACCTGGTGCTCTGTTTTTTGGCACCAGCTAGGAAGGCAAGAAAGGAAAAGGTTTCCTCTGAGGTAATACTCTCTATTCTTCTGCGACCAAATTCTTTTCTGAATTGACCGAGTACGAAACGATAGCCACTGACCGTATTTTTTTCCCGAGTTTGCCTGGTGGTACTCCAGGCAAGCCCTAACCGCTGCCGAAACTTGCATAGGACACCTCCTGTTCAGAAAACTGTTTGTGAAAGTCAGGCTCTGTGCTAAACACAGAAAAGCACTAGTGGCCCATTATCGCAGCTAGCGGCCAGATTTCTCAAGATGTTATGTTTCAAAGAAAATTTTCATTATGTGAATTAAGGGATGTAATCCGCAGTTCGGCTACTCCCCTTCCATGCTGCTTTCCCTACTTGCGTAATAGTTTAGTAGGTGTATTAAAACAAGAATCATGCATCCTTCCGATTTACAAAGTCAGTCAGATTGCTCTAAATTAAGGGCAGTTCACGTTCCTGCGACCATTCTCCACGAGAGACAATCTTTTTGTTCGGCTCTGATACGGTCGGATTACTCCCACCAGTTTCAACTTAGGAGTAACTACTATTATCCTATGGTGTTGCTGGCCCTATAGGTCTTTGCATCTTCAGGAAATGTGGACCTTCCCACAAAAGCTGCTTTACTTGAGATTATCGGCAACGGCCTTCACACTCTATCCTAGAAGGGTTATCTGCAATGACCCATAAATGCCCTCGCTGCAACAAAAAGTTCTCAGAGGATAAACCCCCGATGTTTATCGCCAGCGGAAAAGGAATTTATTTTTTCTGCAGCATTAGATGCCGAGACAAATGGGTGTACCCCTCCGATTCAAGATTGAATTTGGAGCAGAAGCAGTTTGGCTTTCAGCGGGATTTTACGTGATTCGAAGTGGTTGATTCATAGGTGAAGTTATGCATCAACGCCCGAGTGACAAATGTGGAGATTGTGTCTGGTGGTATGAAGGGCCTCTGTTGTGCGAAGGTTGCCCTAACAATCCAGAATCAGAGGCAATGAAAGTGCCTTGTTCTCAGTGTAAGAAGATCCTATTTGTAAACGATTTTTGTGAGATAAACTATGAAGAGGACGGCATTCACTTTCTCTGTAGCAGGGAGTGCAAAAACGAGTGGGAGGGATTTCGGACCACAAAAGAAAAATGGGTCAGCCACCTATAGACCTCAACGAGATTCCATTCATCTTTGAAAGAACGAGCGGAATTTCGGCTCTGCTTAAAGAAGGAGATCAACAATATGAAGGCAGATAGACATTTTATAATGTTAGAGATAAATCCAGAACGATATCCTGAAATGGAGCTTACTTTTAACGAAATAACTGAACATGAGGATAAGCTTCTTGAGACAAAGGTTACATTTCCAAAAGAGTTTTGGTTGAATCTAGCGGATACTCTAAAGCAAGTTGGATACTATGGGGAAGATGAGCCCACAAAACAGGGATTCAATTTTATCTCCCAGAGAATAATGGCAGAAATCGAAGCAGAGAATCGAAGAGTAAAATTTAAGGAGGCCTATGAGTCTTTTGCGGATTTTATTGTTGAAATCAACAAAAGAACAGATTTGGATAATGTGCGAAAAGCTCAGATGATTCACGACATGGCTTGCCAATTGAAGCTGGAGGCTTGAAGTCGGACAACTTCAGGTAAAACATTCCATGGAGCAATTCTGATTTTTGCAGCCTAGTCTCTGAAAATATCAGGCTGGAATATGGAACGACTTAATATAATGCAGGCTTGACACCCTTGACCCTCCTGTGCCAGATTACCAAGCCTTATTTTATTTCTAGCGAACTTCAGGGTATATTTAAGAAAGAAAACTGGATAATTTTCAGACGTGGTCCTAGTTCTGGAGGCATGGTTACTAAATGGGGCATGCTAGATATCTCTTAGCTCAAGGCTGCGTACTCTTCTTGACCTGCTTAATATTGACACTATTCGCAATCGACCACGCTACTCCAAATTCTTCTCCACACCTTTCTTCAGACGGAACTGAGGATGAAACTACCGCTGATCCCTACATACTTAGAGCCATAGAGGTCATTAATCAAGATGAGCGATGGCACGTTGTGCTCACCGGTTCTGAATCCATGAACTATGAGGCAAGTAAAAACGTTGATCCTCTACAACTAACAGTGGATTTGCCCAATACAGTGATCAGCCCGGCAGCTCTGCCACGTCATGCGGAAAACGAAATCGTTGGCAGAATCACAGCGTCAGTGTCCATAATTGGCCCTCAGCCACTAACGGAAATCGACATAGATTTAAACAGTGATACCTCATACGCAATTAGACGAGCGCAGGGGAAGATCTGGGTGAGTTTCGATAAACCAGATCTGTTAAACAGAGCTGAGCATGACCAAATTGAGTCCGTTGGAAAATCAAAGGCTGAAGATTTCCGTGACAAACTTGTAGCCTCTACGACTGCCCCCACCCTAGAGGAAAAGATACTTTCTGTACAACCTACCAGAACAAAGCCGGTGAGTCCTGCCCATGAAGTGACGGCCATTAGATCAATTAAGTCAGATGAAGAATTGCGTATCTACATCCTTGCTGACGGAAGCCTCGCTGAATATAAAACCTTCTTCTTGAATAGCCCG
>JASFKF010000122.1:0-5889 GCA_050118775.1 Syntrophobacterales bacterium | reverse complement strand
GCCACGGGCGCGGTGGGGAACGAGATGATCAATATCCTTGAGGAGCTGGAGTTTCCCCTAGCCTCCCTCAAGCTCCTGGCATCTTCCCGCTCTGCCGGAAAGACCTTAGAGTTTCGTGGTGAGGACTTGCCCGTTGAGGAACTCCGTGAGGATTCTTTTGCAGGACTGGATATAGCTCTTTTCTCGGCAGGCGGAGGACCGAGTCGAGAATTTGCCCCGGCAGCCGCCAACTCTGGCTGTGTAGTAATTGACAATTCCAGTGCCTGGCGTATGGATCCCGATGTACCTCTGGTGGTGCCAGAGGTAAATCCTCACGCCGTAGCCGACTACCAAAAAAAAGGAATCATAGCCAACCCCAACTGCTCTACCATTCAAATGGTGGTAGTTCTCAAACCCATTTACGAGGTTGCCGGGATCGAGCGGGTGGTGGTTTCCACCTACCAGGCGGTTTCAGGCACCGGCAAACGGGCAATGGAAGAATTGACAAACCAAACCAGAAATCTACTCAATTTTCAGGAGGCTAAACCTGAGGTCTATCCATACCGAATCGCTTTCAACTGTTTTCCCCACATAGGCGGTTTTCTGGAAAATGGCTATACTGAAGAAGAAATGAAAATGGTCCATGAGACACAGAAAATAATGGAAGATAATACCATCCGGGTCAGCGCAACCACGGTGCGCATCCCGGTATTCTATGGTCACTCGGAGGCCGTGAACATCCAAACCAAAAGGAAGCTTACAGCCAAAGAAGCCAGAGTTATCCTTGTTCAAGCTCCGGGGGTAAGAGTGATGGACAATCCAGATGAACGAATTTATCCAATGCCATTGGATGCGGCCGGTATCAATGAGACTTTGGTGGGCAGAATCCGAGAGGACCTTTCTATTGAAAATGGGCTTGACCTTTGGATAGTGGCTGACAACATACGCAAGGGTGCTGCCCTAAACACAGTACAGATTGCAGAGCTCCTGGCGAGAGAGTACCTCTAGCCAAAGGCGACTAGTTGCAAAGGGAGCTACCGCCTAAACTAAAGTAGCCACCATAAAGGTTGCGTCAGTCGTCCGTTGCTTAATTCGCATAGGGCATGGTGCATGGGGCATGGAGCAAACTCAAAATCCTTCACCCTATGCTCTATGCTACTTTAGACACTTTAGGCATTTTAGGCACTTCTCTTAATGAAATTTCTCCAAGATCTCACACTTGGCCACTACTACCCCACTGAGTCGGCAATTCACTCCCTCGATCCGCGGGTAAAGCTTTTAGGTTTGTTTCTGAGCGGAATTACCCTCTTCTCCCTTAACAGACTTTGGGGATTGGCCATCTTTCTTCTCGCAGCCCTCTGGCTCATACGCTGTTCTCATCTGCCGCTGTCTAATGTTCTCAGGGGATTGCGCCCCTTCGGCTGGCTTTTCCTTTTGACCGTTTGCTTGCAGCTGTTTTTCACTTCAGGGCAACCAATTCTTCCCTTTGATTTGGGACCGCTGCATGTTACTCGAGAAGGGGTTCATCAAGCAGTACGCATCGGGGGTCAACTCGCTCTTTTTATATTGTTTTCCTCCATTCTTACCCTGACCACTTCACCCATGGAACTGCTGCGAGCCTTGGAAAAGTTTGGCAGCCCTCTCAAACGAGTCCGTATTCCAGTGGCAGATCTATGTCTGGCCATGCTCCTTTGCATTCGCTTTCTTCCCATTCTGGGACAAGAGGCGGAAAGAATTATTGAAGCCCAAACGGCGCGGGGCATAGATCTCAAATCTGGAACGTGGCGCAACCGTCTGGAAAAATTCCATGGTATTTTTATCTCCCTACTCTATAATGTCCTGGCACGGGCCGAGGAATTGGCCACTGCTATGGCAGTGCGCGGCTATGGTCATGCCGTAGAAAAGCAGACCCTCAAAAGTATGCGTATGTCCAGGGGAGACCGTTGGAGCCTGGTAGTGATTGTTTCTTGGTGTGTCACGCTTTTTTGGCTCTTCCGCGGCTGAGGTCCAAATTGCGAATTATCGCCGGCGAGTATAAGGGGCTACGCTTGGCCACCCCAAAGGGCAAGGGTCTACGACCCACGGCCGACCGGGTGAGGGAGGCCATCTTCAATATTCTCGGTTATGATCTATGTGAGCTCTGGGTTCTTGACCTTTTCGCCGGCACTGGTGCCATGGGATTAGAGGCACTCAGTCGCGGCGCAGGCTTTGTGGTCATGGTGGATCAGCACCCTGCTGCCATACGGCTCATTGGCCGCAACTTGGCTGCCTGTGGCAACCCCGAGAACGCCAGGGTCTACAAGCTGGATTTGCGCCGTGGCCCTAAGAAATTAACCAACCAGGATTACAGCTTTGACTTGGTATTTCTGGATCCCCCATACGGACGGGGGTTGACCCAGCTATGCCTAGAGCAACTCGGAACCGGCATGCTCCTAAACGAGGCTGCTACCGTAGTTAGCGAGCATGCCATTGACGAGAATCTCACTTCAATCTATGGTTGTCTTCACCGCCAGACCATGCGGGTTTATGGGACTACCGTAGTGAGCTTTTTCTCACGGGGAGAATAGAAAAAATGAAAGATGGCAGACTGACTGTCTATGCTGGCTCCTTTGACCCTATCACCAACGGGCATATTGATTTATTGGAGCGAGCTTTAAAAATGTTCGACAACATCATCATTGCCGTGGCTGAGAACCCGGCAAAAGAACCACTCTTTACCCTTGAGGAAAGGCTAGAACTCATTCGCGCCAGTCTGGCCAATCACGCGGAGCCCCATCGTATAAAGGTTGACAGCTTCAACGGGCTGCTGGTGGATTACGTTGAGAGGTGCGGCGCTATGGCCATACTTAGAGGTTTGCGAGCCGTAAGCGACTTCGAGTACGAGTTTCAGATGGCCCTTATGAACCGGAAGTTGAATCGAAGACCGGAAACTCTCTATCTGATGACCGGTGCACGTTGGATTTATATCTCATCTAGAATAATCAAAGAGGTAGTCCAAGCGGGAGGCAGTGTTACCGGATTGGTACCAGAGGCTGTTGAAAAAAAGCTGCGGGAAAAGATCTTGGGCGAAAGCAGTTAGATTTGGAAGTCCAAGCTAACCTAAAATACTTAACCTCAACTTCATTCGACAAACACGGTCTTAATGGAAGCGCACACTGACCCAAGTGGCTCGGCTTTGTTCTCGCCTGTTAATCTTTGCCTCTTAACCATCTCGAGTGATTTCTTGACTCCCCGAGATTTGATTGCTGGTGAATTTCCCAAGGTTTCATGAACAGATCGCCCTTGACCTGATATGTTGAGATCATAGGCGGGCTTTATGAAGAATATTTCTAAAAAATCACTCTTGATTTTTATGATTGCCTTGGGATTTGGCGGATTAGAGGTTACCATTGGCTCCTTTTTCCTTCCTACAGGGCAGCATCTCGTTGAAATCCCGGTAAGCGTCGTCGAGATTGATCCTCCGGGTAAAGGACTATGGTCGGTTCCCAAGGACGTTGCTGTTGGACAATTTGGGGTATCAACCCAGTGTGTTTTGCGACTTAACAACCTTCGGGTGGAGCCCTTGACCGTCGAGGTTGCTGCCGAAACTGACGGCCGTCTCGAGCTGCTGAGCAATGATCTTAAGACAGGCGATCTTTTAGTACTTAGGCCTGGGGGGCTGGAGGCGGGGCAAGCTGTAGCTATAACAACGGGCGTAAATGACGAGCGTTTGATTCGCCTTACCATAGAAGCCGGCATGACTGCTGCCACGGCTGAAGACCTGGACGAGAGTGTTCGCTTTGTCTCGCCGAAGTATAGGGACAATATGGGCTTTAACTACACCTTTATCAGACAGTTGCTTGAGCGGGCCTACGATGAGTTTGACAAACCTCATATGGAAATAGCCGACGACCTGGTGATCCAAATCAAAGGTAGCGAAGCTGAAGTTAAAACAACAATCAGGTTGAGCGTCATCTACCAGGGTCGTCGCAATTACCTACTTGGTGACGAGGACAGCCCCAATAGTATCCAGCTGATCTTGGATAAATCCCCAAATGGCTGGAAGCTTTCTAGGATTGAGGGGTTGCGTCCCCTGGGTTTCGAGGAGAAGGCTTTTAAACTCTTAGGCGCTCAGCTTGGAGTTCCTCTCACTCAGGCCGAGCAGATTGAAATGCAACAATTTTGCATGCCTTGCCGACAAAGGATGGTCGAACGTTTTGGTGAGGATTAAAGCCTGTCTAATTTAAGAACTGCCGCTGCGGGCGAAGTAGTCTGCCAGAATTTGAGCATGATCGAACGCCAACGGTGATGGCAGGTCCTCTTTGGTAAAAACTCCCACCTCAAGGGCATCATCTCTGGCCTCTGGCCTACCTCGGGCACGAGCCAAGAAAACTAGCGAGATAGTGTGGTGGCGTGGATCCCGCTTAGGGTCAGAGTAAGCACCGAACTGCCCTAGGAGTTCTACTTTGAGGGAGGTCTCTTCCTGGGCCTCACGCCGGGCTGCATCCTCAAGCGACTCGCCGCAATCCACAAAACCGCCAGGTATAGCCCAGCCAAAGGGCTTCTTAGCCCGCTTGATCAAGATGATTCCTTTGTCTTCTAGTTCAATTATGATGTCCACCGTGGGTATGGGGTTCTTGTATCTGTGCACCAAGCTACCACAATTTGGACAGTAAATTCCTTCCTTCATCGTGACCTCCCCTGTTTTCTCCCCGTTCATGCTCGCGCCTTGACGATGGAATTAACCACAGAGATCACCAAGAACACAATGGCTGGATTCCTACTTCTAGAGATTTCTTTGTGCCCTTGGTGATCTTTGTGGTAAAAATACGAGCCCTGCCGTCAGGCAGCCGCTCACCGATTGCGCAACAATAGATGCTCCAAGATGAGCACCAGCACGATGCCCACAACCAGGCCATTGCCCACGATCACTCCTAATGATGCAGGGAGGATTGCATAGAAGGATGATGGCAACGCTGCAACCAATGTTCCTATAATTACAGGCAGCCCCACAACCAGGTAATCCCGGCCCGCCATTGACCTTCCCCCTGTGGTAATCACCGAGATCCCTGCTCCCACTTGGGAGCCCAAGGCAACACACAGGGCAGCACCGACTACCGTTGGAGGTATGGCACTCAACAAAGCATTCAGTCGTGGCATGAAGGCTGCGAGGAGTAAGATTATGCCGCACATGGCCTGAGCATATCTGCTCGCTACTCTGGTAACCAGGATAACCCCGGGACTGCTGGAATAACTAACCGTGCCCACCACACCTAGCCCTGCAGCCGCCACTCCAGCCAAACCGGTGACCCCGATTCCTCGGTCGACCCGCTCCGCTAGATCCTCCTTGCCCACGATCTCCCCAACTCCATGAATGCTTCCCACTGAATTAACTACCACGGCCAGATAGGCAAAGAAGCATGAAATAACGGCCGGCAGATAGAAGCGGGGCATTCCAGTCCAAAGTTGGCTGGGAAGAGAAAACCAGGATGCCTCCTTTACCGGTTGAAGATCCATCAACCCCCAGAACCAGAAGATGAATGTCCCCACCACTAGTCCCGCTATCATAGCTGTCGTCTGCCAAAATCCTTTTAGCCAATGGGATAAAATGGCAATAAGCATTATTAAAGCCAAAGACGCGGCAAATACTGCGCCGTCACCGTTTGGATGGGCCGGATCAACGCCAATTAGTAACGGTAACAGATGGGGCAAAAGGGTGAAAGCAATTAGCAGAAGTATCACTCCAACTACGTTTGGAGTGAAATAGCCTGTGATGCAGTTCATCCAACGAAGCCGCCCAATTAAGAAAAGAATCAGACCACCAAATAAGAAACCCCCTTTAATTGCCGCCAACCCGCTGGGCGCCAGGGTTACAAAGGTGAGGAGTAGTGCGGTGGCTGGTCCCTCTTGCAAGGGATATTTGTGGCCGGC
>JASFKF010000121.1:0-5891 GCA_050118775.1 Syntrophobacterales bacterium | reverse complement strand
AAGGTTGGAAAACTATAGTGGAATCCTCGCAGCCAATTTCATCTTTGATGAGAAAGGTAAATACGGGGTCATCTGCCTGTTTAAGGTGGACGGGAAAAAGCGACTGGTCAAGTTCTGGTATCCGCACTGATTAGAGACCCGCTGGACAATTGCAAAATCGGTCTGTCAAAATTGTAAAGTCTGCAAACATTACGGAGGATCTTCAATCAATGGTAAAGAATCATGCGGTTGAAACAGCGGTTCAGGGTTGGCAGTTGAAAGTTGCCGCTGAGTCGGACGTGGAACCTACGCTCGAGCAGCTTACTGATCATATGAACAATGAGCAGCGCCAAGCTTTCCGCGACAAACTCCAACGTTATGTGCACAAACAAGACCGTGAGCTTTTCCTTGCTGTGCGAGGGGATCAGGTTTTGGGATTGGTTTGCGTTATCGATCAGGGGGAGTTTCCCCCAGGCCTTTCTGGGCAGAAAATGGCCTATCTAAGGAACTTTGCCTGCGGCACCCAGCTTCTGGTACATCCGTCCTGCCGCCGCAGAGGTATTGGCGGCAGCCTTCTCACTCAGGCCGAAAACTGGGCCCTTAAGCGGGGGTTGGCGGGATTCTGGATTACAACCCACAGAATGTCTCACTGGTACGAGAAAAATTTCGGCTACCAACAAATTGCCCGGATTGAGGTGAAAGGGGTTGTAAAGACCGTCATGGCCAATAAATTTGACTGATCTAGAACCCCAAAAAAAATCCTGATTAATCTGTCTCTAGCCGTTCTTCCTTGATTTTTTCTTAAAGTTCCAAGATAAAGTAGAAAAGATTAGGAGCCATCAGTCCCATGGTTGAGGAGAAGTCCAAACTGCTGGTCATTGACGACGATAGGTCCATACGCAAAGTTCTAACCGTTACTTTGCGGGATGCCGGCTATGAGGTGTTGACCGCAGAGGATGGGGAATCTGGCCTAAAGATCTTTGCCGAGGAGGGGCCCGAAATTGTCCTCTGCGATCTTCGCATGCCCGGCATGGATGGCATCTCCGTGCTCAAAGAGATTAAAGCCAGAGATCCTGAAAAAGAGGTCATAGTTATAACCGCCTATGCCGATATGGATCTGGCAGTCAAGGCCCTCCAACTAAAAGCCTCCGACTTTATCACAAAACCCATAAGTACCGAGGCTCTGGAAGTAGCCCTGGAAAGGGCCGAGGAAAGGCTAGATTTGACCCGGGAACTCCGCGACTATACGGAGTTGATCGAACAACGGTGGTTGGACACCGCAGAAGAGTTGGCTAAGACCTACCAGTTTCAAAAAAATCTCATTGAGAGCTCCATCGACGCTATCATTGGTTATGATCCACAGGGCAAGGTGATCATTTTCAACAAGGCCGCTGAGGCAGTATTAGGATATCGAAAAGAGACGGTACTGGGAAAGCTGACTATTGATCACTTTTTCCCGCCGGGGAAGTACGATGAATTGAAAAAGAACCTCTACAGCAGCGACTATGGAGGTAAAAATCGACTCACCTTATATGAAACAAGCCTAGTGGCCATATCAGGACAGCTAATACCTGCCCAGTTTTCGGGGGCCGTTTTGCACGAAGGTGAAGAAGAAATTGGTTCTGTCGCCTTTTTCCGTGACCTCAGGGAGATTCGTCGCCTCGAGCAACAGTTCGCTGATCAGGCCCGATTGCTTCATCAAGACAAGATGATCTCACTGGGAAGGTTGGCGGCCAGTGTTGTGCACGAGATCAATAATCCCCTGGCCGGTGTCCTGAATTATGCCCGCCTCATGCTGAAGATTCTAAAAAAGGGGCCGGTAACGGAAGAGTACCGGGAGAAATTTTCTAACTACTTAAACCTTATGGAAAATGAGACCGACCGCTGCTCCAAGATTGTTTCCAACTTGCTGGCATTTTCCCGTAAGTCGGAACTGGATTTCAGTGATGTACCGATCAATGATTTGGTTGAAAAATGCTTGATGCTCAGTGGGCACAAGCTGAGGCTTGCCAACATAACTGCACAGAGACAATTGCAGGAAAGACTTCCCCGGGTCAGAGGCGATTATAACCAGCTACAACAGTGCGTCATCAACCTGATCTTCAATGCCATTGATGCCATGCCCAAAGGAGGGAAACTGATAGTCGCGACTTCCTTTAACACTAGCGACCGCAAGCTTACCATCCGAGTGAGCGACACCGGCTGTGGTATCGACAAGAATGATCTACCCCGTATTTTTGAACCATTTTTTACCACCAAGAGTGAAGGGCAGGGCCTTGGCCTAGGCTTGTCTATGGTCGAGGGGATCGTTGAGCGCCACAAAGGTTCTATCGAGGTTACAAGTGAGGTAGGTAAAGGAACCACTTTTACCATCAAGCTGCCGGTTAAGAATTAGCCCCCTTTCAGATCTCACAACAAAGGACACAAAGCTCACTGGGGAAATGGAGTAATGGAGTTATGGGATTGCAGATTATAGACGGGCGTCACCCAGATCAGTCGCGTCGGAAGATCTGTAAAAGTGACAATTTAACCTGGACACTTTTGATTTGATACAGCCAAAAGAGGTAGAGGGCAAAAAACAGGAAAAGAGAATCGCGCATAAGGCTGAGGATGGTCATGGGGTCACTACCCTGACTGGTAAAACACCCACAGTGAATGTCCAGACCCCGGGCCAGATTAACTCCAAGGGCCGCTAGAAAGATAAGCATGAGACCGCTCAGGATCAAGCTGCTTCCGTGTACCCACACACCTAACAACAGCAAACTCCCACTTAACAGCTCCAACCAAGGCAACCACAGAGCCACCAGATTCACCGCCACCTCCGGTGAGAGTTGGTAGTTATACACTGCCTCGGCAAAAAGCTCCGGATGTACTATTTTATCCAGACTGGCATAGATGAACACACAGCCCAAAAAAATTCTAGCCAGCAACCCTGTGTTGGGATGAGTCAACCAGTTGCCGGTATGCCGATCTGCGCCCATGAAAACCTTCCATATCTTCATAGCGAGACGTGAGGTCGGGAGGTCGAGCGAGACGAGAAACAATTGTCATTCTTTACCCGTCTCGCTGAGAATTGTACCTAGTTCCTAGTTCCCAGTGGAAACTAGAGGTAGCCCCGCGGCTTTCCATTGCTGAATACCGCCGGTAAAAATTTCTACATAATCCAGGCCAGCAAAAAGTAGTTTCTCCGTTAATTCCACGCTCGTCTCACAGTTAGCACCATCACAGTAGGTAATTATCCGCGGCGCCGCCAATAAGTGCTCTTTTAATGTTGGGAAAACCCCATCAAAATCTTTAACCGGCAGGTTAACCGCACCAGGAATGTGGCCCATTTTAAAGAAATCTGAATCACGGGCGTCCACAAAAAGTGCATAACCTCCCTCATATGCCTCTCTGGCCTCTTTGAGCGTGACTGCCGGAAGCCCTCCTGTCAACTGCTCATTTAGAACCTTCTCTTGCCAATTTTCCACCCAAGGAATTCCATCTCGCCGCAAGCCATTCACCGCAAGCCCAATGGTTCCTGAAAGGAAAATAATTCCAACTGCCTGGAGGAGAGATCGCTTCATGGATAGACGAGGATACGCTTGTCTTGTTCTTCGATGATCCGGCCAATACGAGAGGCTGCGGGAGTCTTTAATTCTCTCAGACGACCTATGAGTTGCTCCGTTCTACCGGCGGGGACTGCAATGAGCAGCCCTCCGGCTGTTTGGGGATCGGCCAGCATCAGAGACATTTCCCGGTTTAATTCGTTTTCGAAGCGAATATACGGATTGACGTATTGTAAGTTTGTATGGGTGGCCGCAGGAATCTTGCCTTTGCGCACATACTCCCAGGCCTCTTCCAGGGTGGGAACACTTGCGGCAAATATTTCAGCGCTGACCTCACTAGCCTGGGTCATCTCCAAAAGGTGTCCCACTAAGCCGAATCCAGTAACATCAGTAGCAGCATGAACACCAACTTCTCTCATGGCCTGAGCTGCGTCTTTGTTTAAAACAGACATTAGGGCGCCAACCTTATTTACTAATGCATCACTTGCTATCCTTCTTTGGATGGCCGAGGAGATTGCCCCCACTCCCAGAGGTTTGGTAAGGACCAAATCATCACCCGGTTTGGCGTTACTGTTGGTGCGGATCTGATCGATTTCAGCGTAGGCAGTAACCACCAAGCCGTATTTCAACTCGCTGTCCTCAATGGTATGGCCCCCGAGTATGGAAATCCCTGCCTCTTTAACCTTATCTCCACCACCGCGAAAAATCTCGCTCATAATCTCCAGAGGCAAGTTATGGTAGGGAAACCCCATAATGCTGAGGGCGAAAAGGGGCTCAGCACCCATGGCATAGATATCACTTAGCGCATTTGCAGCGGCAATTTGGCCGAAAGTGTAAGGATCGTCCACTACAGGGGTAAAGAAGTCCACAGATTGCACAATGGCATGGGTGTCATTTACCCGGTAGACGGCGCAGTCGTCAGCTGTGTCAGCTCCCACCAGTGCGTTAGGATCTTCCACCGGTGGCAAGCTTTTAAGAGCTTTGGCCAGATCCTCCGGCCCGATCTTGCAGGCTCAACCGGACTTACCCACAAAGCGGGTAAGTTGCGGTTGGCCAGTCAAACCTTTCGGGAAGAATCGGTCAATGAGTTGTTTGCCGAAAGCAGCCTTCATCTTTCATCCCTCAGTCCAAATGTTTCATGAATCAAGCCTTGGCGTGATCACGCAGATAGCCGGGGTCCTGCAATTGATGAAACATTGGCGTAAGGCGAGTTCATTCGGGAGTCGCCTCCCTACCTTTCTTTCGAGGTGATTACCAATCTTTAAGCTTAAGCTTAAGACCAAATTTGGTCAAATAGAAAATCGAAATTCTAACGATATATGACATAGGAATTATAAATACAAAGGCCAGATCAGACTAGTAGATCACCTATTTTAGAATATTGGAACGATGGAATAATGGAATGATGGGGCAAAGCATGAATCAATTCTATATATTGTCCTCAATCCCATTATTCCAACCTTCCAGCATTCCGTGAACAGAGCATCATGGAATCCCTTTAACAATATTTCGTATGCCCATCGAACTTTTGGAAATGCAAGACTAGAATTTTCGGCTACGGATTATGTTAACAACCAGCCAGAGACCGAGAACTCCAGAAACTATGTAACCGATGATTCCCAAGGCAGGAAAGCCAAAAAGTAAAGGCTTTACCCCAGTGGTGATTATCATGGAGGAGGCTACAATTAACGCAGCTATAATTATGCCTAAAGTAAGTCGGTTGGTAATGTTTTCCAGGGTGTTGCGAAGCCCACCCAGATTAGCATGCTGGAATCGAATATTTAGTTCACCCCGATCAATTTTTTCTATGATTTGCCTGAACCTCGTGGGCAATTCTTTCTGAAGGGTGAACAGGGTGGAAAAGTTGCGACGCAGATCTCGCCAAAGCACTTGTGGCTTCCAGCGTTCCATGGCCAATTGCTTTACAAAGGGCTTGGCCTCCTCTACTACATTAAGCTCGGGGTAAAGTTCTCGAGCTGTTCCCTCAGCGGTGATAAGAGCCTTGATCATCACGGCCAAATCTGCCGGTACTCTGAGGTTGTTTTCCCGCAGCATGGTCGTGATATCCAGAAGCAGCTGGCCGAGATTTAGATTCTGAATGGGAAGGCTGTGATAGATGTCGAGAATATCCAAAATCTCCCTCTCCATACTCCTTTCAGGCCTACTGCCGTCGGCTCTGGCCAGGTCGAGGAGAATCTCCTCTATTCTCTCGCTGTCTTTATCCACCACTCCATTGATCAAGTCTATCAGTTCATAACGGGTTCTGCGGGTCAGTCGCCCCACCATGCCCCAGTCCATGAGGCAGAAAACATTGTCCTTAAGAATCATCACGTTCCCAGGATGCGGATCGGCATGAAAAAAACC
>JASFKF010000120.1:0-5906 GCA_050118775.1 Syntrophobacterales bacterium | reverse complement strand
GCCGTGGACCCGTACCGATGCCTTAAACCAACGGGCCAGGGCCTGTATTCCCAGCTTGCTGAGCGACAAAGCCAAGCGGCTGATTTCTGCCATCACACCTCTCGTCTCAAGAAAGCCGCCTTTGCCCCGACATTTCCCCAAAAGGTGTGGCGACACCGTTTAATAAAACATCCGGGCTAATTAAATTTTCCCAACACAGCCTTTTGTGTAAAGTGCTTTCACTCAACTTGTAGCCTCTGCACTTTACGTGCCTGACAAGAGTATTGCAGATCGAAGATTCTAGATTGTAGATTTGGGATTTGGGGCAAGGATTGTAGCCAGCTTCAAACCCGTTCCACATATTCACCCGTGCGAGTGTCTATCTTTACCTTGTCACCTTCATTTATGAAAATAGGAACTTGAATAACGTACCCAGTTTCAAGGGTGGCTGGTTTGGTGGCACCCGTGGCTGTGTCCCCCCGCAGACCCGGCTCGGTCTGGGCGACTGATAGTTCCACGAAAATGGGAAGATCGATACCAATAGGCTTGTTGTTGAAAAAAAGCACCTTGACGTCCACGTTCTCTTTGAGAAAATTCTTGCTCTCGCCCAAGTGCTCATCATCTATGAAAATCTGCTCGTAATTGTTGTTATCCATCAGGCAATAACCTTCGGCATCCTGATAAAGATACTGCATCTCTCGCTCCACAAGGTCAGGGCGATCGACTTTTTCACCGGATCGAAAGGTTTTTTCCAGAACCTGCCCGGTTTCCATATTCTTGAGACGGGTTCGGACGAAAGCACCACCTTTGCCTGGCTTGACGTGGAGAAAATCAACAATTATAAAGGGCTTGCCCTCCAATTCGATCTTTAAACCTTTACGAAAGTCAGTGGTAGAATACATTATCTCGTCTTTCTGATAAGAGTCGCTCCTACCCTGCGACAAGTTTAGAAAGGAAAAAGCCGTTTTCACGGCTCAGAATTCCGCACTGCTTCATTTGCGGCGTGATCACAGTCCGCTTTTATGAGGAAGGCGACTCTTTAATATATTTCTTTATAAAGGCGGCCATTTTTTCTGGGTCGATTCCTGAGGCTTCAGAAGGAGACGATGGTCTGGCAGCACCAATTTTATCTTGCATATTCTCTTGCCACGATTCAAGGATTGACAAAAGATTACGCTTGAACTGAGCTTCGCCGACTTGCCTCTCCGAATCGGCAAGTTTGTCTTCCACGCCCTCGGTTGCAAGAGAAGTGTCGAAGACTTCGTCATACACCTCAGCATCTTTCTTTAATTGACCTTTCTCTTCATAAAGTTGAGCCATGGTGATAGTGGAGATCTCGGGCTTTTCGGGCGAGACCTCTTCAGTCGCCGTCTCTGATTCCTTTTTGTCTTTTTCCCTGTCGATCGCTTCGGCTTCAGTATGGTGGATAGCTTCAAAAAGTCGGCGGTAGTGTTCAGCCGATTCGGAATCACCCTTTTTTTCATAGAGCTCAGCTAGGGCACGGTAAGTAACCGTGTTTATCTCTAGCATTTCTTTGGCCTTCAGCAGCTCACTTTCAGCCCGGTCCATTTCACCTGTGCGCAGATAGGAAACCCCGAGTATAACTCTGGCCCTTAGATCATGGGGGCGCAACCGTAGGCCATTTACACAAGTCTCAATGGCCTCCCTGTACATCTCCTTTTCCAAGAGTGCCTCAGCCAGATAAACAAATATTTGTGAGGAGGGGTCCTTGCTCATCATTTGCTGGTAAAGTTCAAGTTCATCCATGGTTAATTTCCCTGGCTCGTAGTTTTCAGCTCAGCGATTATTTGCGCTTGACTATAGATGTTTTACTCGAGAAAAGCAACACTTACTAGGATTCGGAGCCCTCCGTCATTGAAGCCGTGCTTTGAATTCTCAAATCGATGGTTTGCAGCAGCCTGCCATTCTGAGGGAATCAAAAAAAGATCCCCACCCCCGCTAAATTGGAAGCAAGGGTGGGGCGTGGAAGGAGGTTTCTGGCTTTGGCATAGGGTTGACATAGTCAAACCATATGCCATTAGTAGTATAACTTGGAAATTCCAAATGGGGAAGTAGGGCAGGGGCAATGCAGTTTTATTCAATTAGAGAAAATCTGGTCCTTTGGGTCAGGTTGGCTTCCAATAGCTTTGTCGGTAAAGAAGTCTAAGGCATAAGGGGCAAGGCGTAAGGAGAGGATAAAATTTGTTTATTTGTTTTACCTTGTGCCCTGTGCCTTGAGCCGTTCTCTTATGGGAGCAAGTCAAAGCCAGGTCCTCAGGGCCCGGATTCTTTAATCCTCTGGTTGAGGGTTGACAAAGTGAAAGATAAGTTCATTTTCTTTGACCAACCCCAATTCCTCGCGTGCTAGGCTCTCTATGGCGGCAGGATCATCCTGCAAGCGACTAATTTCCTCATAGAGATAGTGGTTTTGCTTCTCCAGGATATGATTTTTTTTCACAAGTTCTTGGTGTTCAACATGCAGTTGACGAAGATGAAGTAATCCGTTGGGGCTCCAGATAATTAACAGTAAAGAGGCCAGGAGCAGGAACGGCCAGATTAGAAAATACCATTTGTTTTTAGGTGGTTTCAGCTTTCTGTTCATGGCCGGGCCTATTGAATGAACCCTAATGTGTCAAATGCTGAGCAGAACAAACATCATCTTTTCAATGGAAATCTCCCTACTATACTAGTCTAACTTGCCTAATTCTTTATCACAAATCGAATAGAGTTGTAAATCACTAGTTGGAAAGCAATAACTCACTCAGCATCCCTTTCATTGACCAGAGCACTGCTTGCTAAGCATCTCAGCGAAAGACTGTGTTCTTTTTCCGCAGGGCCTGATAAAATAACCCCAATTTTTGTCTGACTCCAGCCGCTTTAATTCAGAGAAGGCAAGTTGATAGTCTTCAACCTCAGTATCGGGCTGCTGCTCAATTATTTCGGTTGATTTCTTGGAAGCGACCAAATGCTCTAGAGTGAAGAGGAGATTTTAGTATGAAAAGATTTAGTATTTTCTTGGTATTCTTTTTTATTTTAGTTGGCTGTGCGACCAAGCCCGAAAAGCCAACCCGAGAATTTGGAGAAAACCCCGATGTTTTTTGCAACCTACTCCAAAAGCCAGACCCCTTACTTATGGGAGTTTGGGAGTGCAAGTTTTCGAGATATGTCGGTAGATCTCGTCCCGACGAAAACTATGTTAAGTATGAACTGAGAAAATACGATGATAAATACGGACTCTATTTTTATCGCACCTGGCGCAGCGGCAGAAAAAAGAAATCAGAATGGAAAGACTGGGCTATCAATGGCAAGGAAATATTGGGAGAAGCTAGATTCGGGGTAAAGATATTCGTACAGGACAGCCATGTCTATTTTACCATTAGAGGACTCGATGAACCGGCGAAGATGTCGCGGGTCGAAGATTAAGCCCCACCAGGCCAAAGTGGTTCCGCGCCTGACACTTTAGTCTCCCATTTCGTGCAAGTGTGTTTTTTTTCCTCGAGACCATGAAGGGTGTTTCAGCAGATGAAAGAGAGCAGACAAATGGGGAAACTCCCGGTGGAGAAAAGCCTTGACAAAAGGGGGGGAGGGGATAGAATGACTGGATTTTCAAGGGAATTTCTTATATATCTCTCTAGGTAACCATACGGAGAAAGCAGGAGATAAATATATGGGAATCGTATCAGACAAAATCAAGGAGTTGAAGGAAAGGGAAGCCAAGCTTCTTGAAATGGGTGGTGAAGCTGCAGTAGAGAAGCAACATGAACGTGGCAAGCTCACTGCCAGGGAGAGAATCAATCTGCTTTTCGATCCCGGGACTTTTAGAGAAACAGATATTTTCATGAAGCACCGTGGTACTCTGTTCGGCCTTGAAAAAATGGAAATTCCAGCGGATGGGGTGATAACCGGTTACGGCAAGGTAAATGGCCGTCCCGTTTGCGCTTTTTCCCAAGACTTTACAGCTCGAGCAGGCACCCTGGGTGAGATGCATTCTAAAAAGATTTGCAAGATCCTTGACCTGGCAATGAAATCTGGAATTCCTGTTGTGGGCTTCAATGACTCAGGGGGGGCGCGCATCCAGGAGGGAGTGGACTCCCTTTCTGGCTACGGGCAGATTTTCTATCGCAATGCTATCGCCTCAGGCGTGGTGCCTCAGATATCTGCAATTATGGGCCCCTGTGCAGGAGGAGCAGTCTATTCCCCAGCCATGACTGATTTTGTTTTCATGGTGAAAAATACCAGTCACATGTTCATTACCGGACCCGATGTGATCAAGGCGGTGTTGGGAGAAGTAATTACCTTTGAGGATCTGGGTGGGGCCATAGCCCACAACACCAAGAGCGGAGTTGCTCATTTTGCCTGTGAAGATGATGCTCACGCCATTGAGAGAATCAAAGTACTGCTGAGCTTCCTTCCCAGCAACAACCTAGAGGAACCGCCGCGGGTGGAAACAGGTGACAGCCCGCTTCGCACTGATCCAGCCCTAGACTCCATAGTACCTGACAACCCCATGGAGTCCTACGACATGAAGGACGTCATTCGTTCCATAGTGGATAATGGAGATTTTTATGAGGTTCACGAGCTTTACGCCAAAAACATCATCGTGGGTCTCGCCAGGCTGGATGGCCGCACCATAGGGATTATTGCTAATCAGCCCACTGTACTGGCGGGCTGCCTGGATGTGAACTCGTCAGATAAGGCAACCCGGTTCATTCGCTTTTGTGACTGTTTCAACATCCCACTGCTCACTATTGCTGACGTGCCTGGATATTTGCCTGGCAGCGACCAGGAATGGCACGGGGTAATTCGACACGGGGCCAAGCTGCTCTGGTGTTACTCAGAGGCCACCGTGCCTAAGATCACTTTGATTACCAGAAAGGATTACGGTGGCTCTTACCTGGCCATGTGTTCACGAGATCTTGGATGCGACATGGCTTTGGCCTGGCCGAACGCCGAGATTGCGGTAATGGGCGCCGATGGTGCCGCCAATATTATCTTCCGCCGCGATATCCAGGCAGCAGATGATCCCGAGGCCAAGCGAAAGGAAAAGATAGCAGAATACAAAGAACTGCTCTACAATCCCTATATTGCCGCCTCGCGGGGCTACATCGATGGAGTGATTGTCCCGAGCGAGTCCCGACCGCGTCTTATAGATGCACTTGAAGTACTGAGCACAAAGAGAGAAACCTTGCCACCCAAAAAGCACGGGAATATACCCATGTGAGTATGGTTCTGGCGTAAAGTAAAAAAAGCCCCTACCCGGACAAGAGGGATAGGGGCTTTTTCTTCGGACTAGGCACTAGGGACTAAGCACTAGGCACTAGGGGCTAAGCACTAGGCACTAAGGACCATAAATTACTGAATTTATGATGTTGAAATTATTATGTAAAAGCTAGATTATCTTATAAACGACTTTAAGTATAAAGCTTAAACTTCCAACTTGAAATCAATGCCTCGTGGTGGTGCGTAGCCCCTTAGTTAGAGGTGCGGTATAAACAAGATCGAGTGCTCATCCAGCAACTCCATTTTAGTCTTCGCGCTCGCTCAGCTCGATTAGTACTCCATGGGTTGACTTAGGATGGAGAAATGCTATTTTGGCACCTCCCGCTCCTTTGCGTGGATTTTCGTCTATTAGTCTTATCCCTTTATCTTTAAGTTCAGCTAGAGCCTGATCTAAGTTGTCGACCCGAAAAGCAATATGTTGTATTCCTTCACCTCTTTTCTCAAGGTACTTGGCGATAGGTCCGTCAGGAGCGGTTGACTCCAAGAGTTCGACCTCGCTGTCACCTACAGGGAAAAAGGCTGTGGTAACCTTTTGTTCTTCGACTGTCTCAGTACCTTCAAATTTTAACCCCAGGATGTCGTGAAACAGCTTTTTTGCTTCCTCGATACTGTTAACTGCGATGCCCAGGTGATCGATCTTCAGTATT
>JASFKF010000119.1:0-5907 GCA_050118775.1 Syntrophobacterales bacterium | reverse complement strand
AAAAGTGGTTTGACCACAAATGGGGTAAATTTACCCAAAAGCGGACAAACCGGAAATGGGTAAAAATGTGGATAGAGGGGGGGAAAGCTGGGTGTTAAGGGTCACAGTTGCTTAAACTTTGAATTTTTCACTCTTGAAAGCGTAGGCCGCGATTATACCGACGATGAAGGCAACGCCCAGATTGGTGGCCAGGGCGATGCCCAGCATCAACAAGGCCACGAACAAATCTTTGCGATCCCTGAGGTCCTGGATCATTAGGGCTAACTGCAACCCGGCAAAGACCAGGAGGACCCCCAGAATGGAGAAGGGCAAAAGTCTCAAAACGGCAACAATATTCTCACCAAAGATCAGGGCAAGCAAAACGAATATCCCGCCTATTATCACATTGGATCCAGCCGTTCGGGCGCCGAAACGGTAGTGGGCCGCCAATCCCCCGGCCCCGTGACACATGGGGATTCCCCCAAAGAAAAAAGAAACAATGTCAGCCAACCCCTGACTGTTGGCCATACTCCTGTAGGTAGCTAGTTTTGCTCGGTTTGCAAAATATTCGTGAGTTATGTCGGTGTTAGAGATAATGGCATTACCAATGGTCATGGGAATTTGGGGCAAGACCAGAATCGGAAGCACCCAGAGCAGATCGTCTACCGAGGGCCAGCCATATGGAATCGGTTTCGGCAAGTGTATGGACCAATTGAAAGCTGCTGCATCTATTGGCTTGCCGATGAAAATTCCGAGAACAATCCCTATGAAAACAAGAACCAGAGCGGCTGGGAGTTTCTTGCTGTCGAGAAGCAGAAAGGTCAAAACAAGACCGGCTGTTCCCAGGATGATGCTCATGCTCACCGGACCTATGGCCTGAATAGCCAGGTTAGGGTCGGGCTCGATTATAAGGTGCAAGCCTTTGATCATGAGCACCACACCAACTCCCAGCTGCACACCTCGCACGGTGCTCTTGGGGGTATATTTGCCGATCACCTGAATAAGGCCGGTGATCCCCAAGAAAAGGACAAAGATGCCCATCCACAAGCTCGACGAAACTATCTGGGTAGGTGTCAGCCCAATGGCGATAGCGTAGGCGCCGATCACCTTCATGGGCTGGACCGCAACGGGCACCCCGAAGTAGTGACCCGCCAGAATGTAGAAAATGCCAATCAGGAAAAACACATTGGTGGCGTGGAGGTTATTCAAAAGAATCATGCCAATGGCGAGGGGGAGTAAAGTGCCCAAATCACCCAAGGAACCGGCGACCTCCATGC
This sequence comes from Syntrophobacterales bacterium, assembly GCA_050118775.1. Lineage (GTDB taxonomy): Bacteria > Desulfobacterota > Syntrophobacteria > BM002 > BM002 > BM002. The sequence continues at coordinate 4,651 of JASFKF010000119.1, read as the reverse complement.
GGTCAAAACGGTATTTTGGCTGGTTCTGCCCTGTCATGTGCCAACTTATATACCCGAAGGAGCGCCAATGTCCATCTGAATGTTAGCCAACGCTCCACGATTTCAGATGTGGGATATGAGATATGAGATGTGCGATTTCAGGAAAGAATTGCTTGCTAACCCCCTCATCACACATCCCACATCACACATCGAACGGTTGGGTTTTCCTAGCAGCAGTGGAGAAAACCATAATCGTGTTGACTTTGAAACCTGTTTGCTCTAGGTAAAAGAGAGGTATTTCCACATATCGCAAGGTGGTTCAAACTCACTACCTAAAAAAATATTAATCAAATCCAAAGCAAAAGCCAAAGGAGTAAAGCAATGGGCTTAAAAAGAAACAAGATAACAGTGGTTGGCGCAGGCTTTGTGGGAGCAACGGCAGCCCACTGGGCCGCGGCCAAGGAACTGGGAGACGTGGTGCTGGTGGATATTATTGAGGGCATGCCCCAGGGGAAGGGGCTGGACCTTATGGAAGCTAGTCCGGTAGAAGGCTTTGACGCCGAGGTAATTGGCACGAATGACTATGCGGACACGGCCAACTCCGATGTAGTGATAATCACTGCAGGTATTCCCCGCAAACCGGGAATGAGCCGTGATGACCTCCTCAACACCAATACCAACATCGTCAAGGCGGTGACCGAGCAGGTGGCTAAGTATTCACCGGATTCTTTTCTGATCATTGTGTCGAACCCTCTAGATGCAATGGTGTACGTTGCCCACCAGGTTAGCGGTTTTCCCACCAACAGAGTTATGGGAATGGCAGGGGTTTTGGATTCTGCCAGATTTCGGACTTTTATTGCCATGGAGTTGGGTGTTTCCGTCAAAGACATCCAGGCATTTGTTCTGGGTGGACACGGAGATACCATGGTACCACTGCCGCGATACACAACGGTCTCCGGTATTCCCATCCCGGATCTCATGGACCAGGAGCGCATCGATGCTCTGGTGGATCGGACCCGCAAGGGGGGCGGTGAGATCGTCAGCCTGCTAAAGACTGGAAGCGCTTTCTATGCGCCCTCAGCCGCTTGTGTTCAGATGGCTGAATCTATTCTGAAGGATCAGAAGCGAATCCTTCCCTGTGCTGCCTACTGCGATAAAGAATATGATGTGGGAGGTTATTTTGTGGGTGTCCCCGTAATGCTGGGAGTTGGTGGAGTGGAGAAGGTTATTGAGATCAAGCTAACAGCTGAAGAGAAGGCGGCCTTCGACAAGTCGGTGGAAGCGGTAAAAGAGCTGGTAGCGATTATTAAACTTTAAGATGTCCGTGGTCCGTGGTTGGAGTCGCAAATCGGATAGTTATTGGCGAGACGGGGATTAAAGATTTTTAAAATCCGCAATCCGAAATTCGCAATCCGCAATAATTTAGCCCTATGCCTTTTTCCATTTGCCAGCGCAAACAGAATGTGTGCAAACTAGCTCTGTTGGGCAAATTAGGGATGATTAGCCATTGATTCGTGAAAAAAAGTGCTTGCTTTTGAGGCTTGATATGCTAATCTGTCAGTGTCACATCAGGGTGAAACATTCGTTTCCACAACACTGGTCAAAACAAAGCCAGTTGATTCCCAATTTTCATTTAACAGGGAGATTTTGAGTTATGGAGCCATTGATACTCAGCAAACGCGAGAAGAGAAGAATCGCCAGTCAGTATGCGGATCTGTGTCTTACTTGCGGCACCTGTGCCGGCGGCTGTCCGGTAACGGGCGTGGACGGCATGGACATTCGCAAGGCAGTGCGCATGGCCTTGCTTGGCCTGGACCAGGAACTCATTGATTCGCGTTTCCCTTGGATCTGTACTGTCTGCGGTCGCTGCGAGCACGGTTGTCCCATGAACATCGATCTGACCAAGTTCATGAGATCGGCCCGGGGTCTGCGTGATCGGGACAAGGTGCCCGGCGTCATGCACAAGGGTGTGGAGATGTGTCTGAAAACGGGAAACAACGTGGGCATCCCGAAAGAGGATTACCTTTTCCTGCTGGAAGATCTTGGAGTTGAGCTGGCCGAAGAGTTGCCCGGTTTCGAGGTGCCTGTGGACAAGAAGGGCGCCAGGATTATGTTGACCATCAACTCCAAGGAGCCTTTTGCCGAGCCTGAGGACATGTTCTTTTGGTGGAAGATATTCTACGCGGCCAAGGAGTCCTGGACCGTCACCTCGGAGAACTGGGAAGGGGTCAACTGGGGACTTTTCACCGGCGATGATGAGTCCATGAAAGAAGTCGTCCGGAGGATTGTGGAGAACTACAAAAAGCTTGAATGTGAGTATTTGCTCTTGCCGGAGTGAGGCCACGCCTACTATGCGACCAGGCTTGGTCTGCAACAGTGGTTCGCCGATGAAAATGTCAAGTTCATGAGTGTTCATGACCTGATGAAGGAGTACATCGAAACGGGGCGCATCAAGATAGACAAATCCAAACATCCAGAGCTTACTACCTATCACGATCCTTGTAACTATGCGAGAAAGAGTGAGAAGACCTTCGGCCACGGCTACTACGAAGAGCCGCGCTGGATCACCCAGCAGTGCGTTGATAATTATGTGGAGATGCATCCCAACCGCGCCAACAATTATTGCTGTGGCGGCGGCGGTGGTGCCTGGGCCATGCCCTATTCAGAGGAGCGCATTTACTATGGCCGGGTGAAGGCCAAACAAATAAAGGATACCGGGGCTGAAATGCTCATAGCCCCTTGCCACAACTGCCGCGACCAGATTATGAAGAGTCTGCGCCAGGAGTACGACATGATGGATCTGGAAGTTAAATACCTCTGGGAACTGGTGGCAGATTCTCTGGTGATAGAAGGAGTAAACGACAAAGAAGAGGAATAGTTTCTAAAGAAGTCCCATCCTCCAAAAGCCCCCGGCATCAGAAAACCGGGGGTTTTTCTATTCCGTACGTTGTCCGTAGTCAGCTCACTCCGTTCGCAGCAGAGCGCAGAGCGCCAAGCGCATAGCGCCCAGCAAGGAGGTCCAAACTAGGCACTAGGGACTAAGCACTAGGCACCAAAGCGCTGAGAAGTCAGAGGTCGGAAGTCGGAGTTCAGAGGACAGACGACACATATGAAAAGTGAAGACAAGAAAAACGTATCCATTACCGTGAAATCAAATTTTTGACTTCACAGGACGACCGTGAGCCTGTGACCACGTGAGAGCAGACCATCGACACTGAACCTATGAAGTATACATACACAGTCGGGTAACCGGATCAACATGACAGTGCGGGCCGTGTTCTTTCCAGACACACATATGAGTCTGTTTTTCCTTACAAGGAAAATGACTAGGGTCACATTGGGTATAAAGGCCGGGGGCCTATCCAGACGAGGAGCCTGTCGCCCCGGAGCATCGGAGGTTGCTAGTCGTCTATTGTTCGAGACTCACCCGGCAACCCGGATCCGCCGGACTGGGCTGCGCACTTCAGTCCAGTTAATGGTGCTGTCTCCTTTAGACAGCGCTCATCTGAGGCGAATCCAGAAACAGTTGAGGTCTATAGGCTTCTCCTCTTTTCCACATGCCGTACATGACGGCAAGGATCTTTCGCTGGGTGTTAAGCCTGGCATGGACATGGTCGGAAGTCTGCCGCAAGGAGCGTGTGTAAAACCTTCTCACTTCGTTATCGCTTCCCAAGGCACAAAGCCAAGCTCGATAGCTTACGGCTTTCAGTTCTGAGACACCGGATTTGTCCAGCCGCTTAAATCCCAGCGGTTTGCCATCGCTGGAGCGATCAGTGACCCCTAAGCGGCAATAGCGCCAGAGTTTACGTTTATGAGCAAAACGGTGGGGAGTTTGAATAAAGGCATCGAAGATATGGGAAAGGATCTCCCCTATGCCGGGAATCTTTTCAAATTCTTTGATCTCAGAATATTTACGCCCGAGTTGTTTCATTGCCCTGAGAGCTCTTTTTTGCATGGCTTCGGTTTCATCCATGAGGCAATAGAGACGATGAAGTTGGTTGCGGATATGAAGATGCTTCACCCTTTGCAGATAATCGTCACGGGCAGTGCCATAGACGGCTTGACCTGCCACCTCAATAACACCCCAGTGACGGTACATAGCTTTGATTTTGTTTTTCAACACCACCTGTTGATCGCGAAGATCGATATAGTGTTGAACCGCCGCTTTGAAGATGGCCCGGTCATCATTTTCAGGATGATACACCCGGTTCAACTCCCCCAGTCTCAAAAGACGGCACAACTTGTGGGTATCAACCTTATCTTTCTTGTTGGCACTGCGGTAGATCAAGGCGTTCTCCCGGGGATCGGAGGAGATCACTTCGGTTACATAGGGTCTGGCTACCTGGGCAGCCCAATAGGCAAGGTTGCTTTCTTCCAGAGCCAGATACTTCTTTTTAGCCTTGATAGCTTTGAGAACCTGGATAATGTGGCGCTCGGATGTGGGGAACCTTCTGGTGCCAAGGAAAGTTCCGTCAACATCCATGTGGCCCAGCACACAGTTACTCGCATGTACATCTATTGCCAAATATGCTACCTTTTTCATTGGACGACCTCCTTTGTGGTGTATGTTGTTGGTGCGGTAATCACTTTATACACCACGGTCGTCCGTTTTTCATTTAACCAGAAGACAGGATATCGAATTTCTTTGCTGTAAAAGGGGGTGGGCGTTGCC
>JASFKF010000118.1:0-5922 GCA_050118775.1 Syntrophobacterales bacterium | reverse complement strand
AGAGCTCCTCAGGCTGCGCTCCCTGGGCAATGAGGAGGTCATTGGCAAAGGTTTGAGGAACACTGTGAGCAGAGTAAAGATCGGCAAGATGGGGGTTGGCCTGGATATCAACGATTTCTAAAGAAATTAATTCAGGCTTGGCCACGGCCGCCTTAATAGCATTCACTGCCTGCTGGGGACAGTAAGGGCAGGTGGGGCTTGAAAACACTTTCACCTTCCGGGGAGAATTGACCTTTTCTATTATTTTAAGAGACTGTTCACTGAGATTGCTTTTTCTGAGGCCGATAAGTACCACCGCTTCAAGCAGTGTCCTGCCTTCCTCGCCCATGGGAGCGCCGAGGAAGCGAATTGAATAGTTCTCCGGGTCGAAGAGGACGGCGGGAGATGTGTCCACCTGGTATTTTTTGGCAAGTTCGTCATCGAGACTGAATTCATGCAGCTCAACTTTGCTGCCGAGCTCGGCAAAAGCGCGAACAATTTCTTTAGCGGCCTGATTGTAAACGTCATTGTGTCCCTCCTGGGTGAAAAGATAAAGAGGAACTGTGTTGGGCAATTGATCGAATACCATCCTCAGTTGTTGTTGAACTTCCGGGGGGATGGGACTACCTGATTGACCGTGTGGATTTCTGGATGTATTCATGGACATTTCCTATATGAAATAAGTTGCTGCGAGCTTAAGTTTTATCATGGAAAAGCAATATTAATATAAGACAATTTTTTCTGTGAGCAACCTAGCAAAGTCCCAGAACCACTGTCAAGAATCAAAGGGGAGGTGGAAAGCTAGTCGGGTGTTGTTGGGCTGTCCTACGTTGACACTACTTGAGGGCATGCCTATTTTTTAGAATACCAAGATAATGAGAGAAGGGGGGTGTAATTATGGCTGAGGATTTTGCCTGCGTGGCGTGCGGTGAAGCGGCTGACAAGGATGACGTTCTTGCGGTTCAAGAATGTAGAGTATGCCGTCGAATGCACTGTGACGGCTGCATCAATGAAGAAGGCTTGTGCGTCGAATGCACTGATTAACGAAATAGGGGACGTCCGTGAAATTTTAACTTTCATCAACTATCAATAAAACTCCTCTCAAGAGGTTAAGAGAATGTAAATATTTCACGGACGTCCCCTATTTCTTCTGTTGTTTGACTTTTCCCACCGTGATATAAGATTTCCTCTTACCATTCCTGCTAATTGCTCCTGAGGTAGATGAAGCTTCCACCCAGTCCTCCCGATTAGAGGGGGAGGGCTAGCTGCCCGCAACCTCTTGCTTGCGAGGCGGACGGGGTGAGGATGAGAAGAAGACTGTGAAGACCGGTTTTTTCAAAGTAAAAACCCGTGAAGAGGTGTGGGGTGAATTCGAGCGGTTTACCCCGCTTAAAACCGAAGAGATTTCCCTGGGCCAGGCACTAAACCGAGTTCTGGCAGAGCCCATAATCGCCAAGGAAGACTTGCCCTCCTTCACTAGGTCTGTCGTTGACGGCTATGCGGTGCGCGCCCAAGATACCTTTGGAGCTTCAGAAAGCCTGCCGTCCCTCTTGGAAATTGTGGGGGAGGTAGGGATGGGAGAGACGGTCTCTTTCGAACTGAGTGGCGGCAAGGCCGCAAGGATTCCTACTGGAGGCATGCTTCCTGCAGGAGCGGACAGTGTGGTCATGGTGGAGCACACTGAAGAGCTTGATCAAAAGAGTGTTGCCATCAGCCGTAGCGTCGCTCCTTTGGAGAACCTTATTCGCCCGGGCGATGACTTTAAAGCCGGGCAAGAGGTGCTGCAGGCAGGCAAGCGACTTCGTCCACAGGAGATCGGTCTTCTGGCCGGTTTGGGGCAGAAGAAGATAATAGCGAGAGCACGGCCCAGAGTAGCAATCATCAGTACGGGAGATGAGATTGTCCCCATTGAAAAAGAGCCCCGGCCGGGCGAACTGCGCGACATCAACTCCCACAGTCTGGCGGCTATGGTAGAAAACTCCGGAGGAGAGCCGCTACAGTTGGGGCTGGCTCCCGATCAATTCTCAGCTCTTCGCGAAAAGTGCCAAGAGGCCCTCGATCGTGCGGAAATATGTCTTATATCGGGCGGCTCATCGGTTGGAAGTCGCGATCTAACGCTGGATGTCCTGGCCTCATTTGAAGGTAGTGAGATTCTCGTGCATGGGGTTGCCATCAGCCCTGGTAAGCCCACTATTTTAATAAAAACAGGTGAAAAAGGTTTTTGGGGTCTACCCGGCCATGTAGCCTCGGCCATGGTGGTGTTTCAAGTATTGGTCCGTCCTTTTATCTCATACCTCAGGGGGGAGAAGTTGTCCTTGGGGGAGGGAAGGCCAATTAGAGCGAAATTATATCGAAACGTAGCCTCAAAGCACGGCAGGGAAGATTTCATTAGGGTGAAGATAAAAGAAGAGGATGGTGACCTCATAGCCGAGCCGATTTTTGGAGAATCCGCCCTGATTTCCACCCTGGTGCGCGCTGATGGACTGGTGCGCATAGATCGGCATACCGAAGGGCTTTATGCGGGAGAAACAGTTGAGGTAATAGGGATTTAACGATTTTAGATTTGAGATTGTAGATTTTAGATGTGGGATATGGGATATGAGATATGGGATGTTCTATGTTACGGATACAGGATCTTATCTCACATCTCAGATCGCACATCCTTTGAACTTGATAAGTATTTTTCATTTTAGCTCGCTTTAGGCATTTCTTATGTCCCGTCGTATATATCTGAAAATGAAGAGCCTGAAAGAGGCGCGAGCTATCTTCTTAGCCCACTGGAATTTGGCTGATATGCTCTCCGCCGAGACAGTTACTACGGTAGAGTCAGCCGGTCGGGTGACTGCCTCTCCCGTATTTTCGCGATTTTCGTCTCCAACTTTTCATTCTGCTGCCATGGACGGAATCTCGGTTAGAGCGGAGCATACCTTTGGCGCCAGGCCGGAGAGCCCTATGGAGCTCAGAATAGGTACTGATGCCAAGTGGATAAATACAGGTCAGCCCATGCCTGCCGACGGCGATGCCGTCATTATGGTGGAAAATATACACCAGATTGATGAGGAGACTGTGGAGATCCAGGCTGCAGCCTATCCTTGGCAAAATGTCCGCAAGGTGGGCGAAGATATAGTGGCCACAGAACTCCTTTTACCGCAGAATCACTCGATTAGTGCATACGACATAGGGGCCCTTTTGGCAGCCGGAGTTCTGGAGTTGGAGGTTTATCGACGGCCGCAGGTGCTGATTATCCCTACTGGCAACGAGCTGGTGGAGGCCGAAGCACTGAAGGACAAGGAGAATGTGCCTGCGGGTGAGATCGTGGAATTCAACTCCTGGGTGCTAGTAAACCTCGTTCGTCAATGGGGTGGGGAATGTTATCGGCACCCGATCATACCGGATGATCCTGCCCTTCTGCGCCAGGAATTGTTGGATGGTGTTGGAGGGAAGTACGATTTGATCATTATTAATGCCGGGTCCTCTGCGGGCTCTGAGGATCACACCGCCAACTTGATCGCTGAATTGGGAGAAGTGCTGGTACACGGTGTGGCAATCATGCCGGGGAAACCCACTGTTCTTGGCGAGATCAGAGGGAAACCGGTGGTTGGCAATCCAGGCTATCCGGTTTCCGCTGTTATTAGTATGGAACAATTCGTGCGACCACTTCTCTACCGGATGCAGGGGTTGGACGAGCCCGAGCTTGAGACGGTGGAAACCTACCCAGCTCAGAAGATCCCTTCCAAGCTTGGAGTCGAAGAATTTCTTCGAGTTAATATCGGCAGGGTGGGGGATCGGCTCATAGCCACACCGCTAGCTAGGGGGGCAGGTTCAATCACCTCATTAACCCAGGCTACCGGTTTCTTGAGAATTCCGGACACGGTGGAAGGTGTTAGCGAGTCAGAATCACATGCGGTCACCCTGCTGACCAGCAGGAGAGGAATTGAGCGCACCTTGGTAGCGGTAGGCAGTCACGACATGACCCTGGATCTCATCGCCAATCTATTAAAGAAATGTGACCCTCAAATTAACCTGGCTTCCAGCAATGTTGGTAGTTTAGGCGGTCTCCTGGCCCTGAGAAAAGGTACTGCTCATTTGGCCGGCTCCCATCTGCTAGATACCGAAACCGGTGAATACAACATTTCCTATATTAACCGTTACCTGTCCGGTTTAGAGGTTTATTTAATTAATCTTGTTCACAGGGAACAGGGGCTAATAGTTGCGCCTGATAACCCAAAATCCATCAAAGGTTTGAAAGATCTAACCCGGGATGGAGTAAACTTTGTCAATCGGCAAGCAGGATCTGGGACGCGTATCCTTTTAGATTGGCGATTAGGACAGCTTGGCATCGATTCTGCTAAAATAAGAGGTTACGAACGGGAAGAATACACCCACATGGCGGTAGCGGTAGATATATTGAGTGGCACTGCCGATGTGGGCATGGGAATTCATGCAGCAGCGCAGGCTTTGGCTCTCGATTTCACCCCCGTGACCACTGAAAGGTACGATCTGGTGATTCCAGCTGAACATTATGACAATCCGCTGGTGCAGGAACTTCTTGAGGTGATTGCCAGCCAGGAATTCAAAGAACAGGTGATGGCGTTGGGTGGCTATGATGTGCGGGACACCGGGCGGATTATACTTTCCTGGCTAGCCGGAGTTGAGGAACCCTAATGTTGCATACCTAGGTATACAACATTAGGGTAAAGGTTAAATAACTGTGACTAGAATTCTCAAAGATCAGATTAAAAGGCTAAACCAAATTGGTATTGCCCTCACCAGTGAAACTCACCTGCCGACTCTATTGGAGCTCATAGTTCGAGAGGCTCGAAACTTTACCAGGGCTGATGCGGGGAGCCTTTACAGCGTGGATCGAAATCAGCTAAGGTTCGAGGTGGCGCAAAACGACACCCTGGCAGCGCGCAAAAACGAAGTTTATGAGTCCTTTAGACCTTACCCAATGCCATTAGACAAAACCAGCATCGCAGGTTACGTGGCCATAACCGGCAAGACATTAAATATCTCTGATGTTTACGAGCTCACAGGTCATGAGGAATACCGTTTTAACCCTGCCTTTGATGAGCGTAACCGCTATCGAACCCGTTCTATGCTTGTGGTCCCCATACGTAATCAGGGTGGCGAAATAATAGGAGTGCTCCAGCTAATTAACTCCTTGGACGAAAATGGTAATCTGGTTGTCTTCCATCGCAGGCAAGAGGATCTGGTGGCCTCACTCGGTTCCCAGGCAGCCGCTGCTATAGAAAATGCTCGCTTGATCAATGCCGTCCACGACATTTTTGCTGCCCTGGTGCGGTACTCTGCCTCTGCAATTGACGCCAGGAGCCCCCACACTGCCGGGCACTCACGGAGAGTGGCTACTTACTCAATGCGTTTGGCTCGAGCAGTAAATGAAGAGAACGATGGGGTTTTAGCAAATGTGTTATTCAGCGATAAAGAGCTCGAAGAGCTCAACTATGCTGCCTGGCTGCATGATATAGGCAAGATAGGGGTGCGGGAAGAGCTGTTGGAAAGGGTAGACCGACTCTCTTCTTCGGATATGGAACTTATTTCAACCCGTTTCGAGGCAATCAAATTAGCTGTAGCCAGAGACTTTGAGCGTCAGAAAAGTGAGTTGGAGGGCGCCAAAGAAACTGATCATTTTGAGCTTGAACGCAGGCTTCGGGAAGTTGACGAGGATCTGGCGTTTATCAGAAGAATCAACAGGGCCAAGAACCTTACCTCTGAAGAAATCCGGCGAGTTCGCGAACTCCAGGGAAAGATCTTCCGCAATGCCCGGGGTGAGGTCAGAGCCTATCTTAGTGAGGAGGAGGCCCATCACTTGAGCCTACCCACGGGTAACCTCTCCGGCATGGAGTTCCAGGAGGTACAGGGGCATGTGCTCCAGACACTGAATATCATCAACAAGATTCCTTTTACCAAAGATCTGGAGCG
>JASFKF010000117.1:0-5944 GCA_050118775.1 Syntrophobacterales bacterium | reverse complement strand
GTTCACCTTTTACCATTTACGACTTCAACGGATTAACTAATTCTCTAATCAACTAATTGACTAATCAACGAAACGCTATGCTTTTTGGCTCTCTTGTCAGCTTAACTTGTGGTCATCAGTTTTTTCTGTTGGTCATAGACGGCAGATACGGTTCCACTATTATCTTTGGTGATGATAGAGACCTTTAGTGTGTGGTGCACTCCAACTCTGATGGTATCACCATGATAGAGTTTCGCACATATAACTTGCATGCCATTTACGAGAGTCATGTGCTTGCTTCCTTTATCCCCAAGCAACAACGCATCTGCCATTTGGATAATGAAACAATGGTTGCGGGAGACCCCGGGATCATCAATGACAATGTGATTGTCGGGAGCACGGCCAATAAATCGAATATCTCCCTCCTGTAATCTGTACTCTCTCACGGTGAGGTTTTGGTATTTCAATTCAAGTCTAAACATGGTGCCCCATCCACTGAATGATCTAGTTCCAGCCAGTTTAACTGCAAGCTTTATGCCTCTTGTTCTGGTGAGTGGGAAGCAAGGAAAATTTTCGTGTTAGGGCGCTCTTTAAAGAATTCCGCCCTGTCTCTAATTAACCGCCAGATCTCACTTAGATTAGCTTTTATTGCTCCCTCTGGACAGCTCCGCATGCAACTAAAACAATAAATACAAGTCTCTCCAAATGCGGGGTATGGCACGAAGGCAACTGCTGCGGTCGGGCAAACTTCTCCGCATATTTCGCATTGATTACACAACGCTTCGTCAACCTCCCGCACCGGCATGTGAGATTTGGCAATCTCCAGACTCATCTTTTCCATTTCGCCGTGAATCTCGTCTTTCTGGTACGCCAGGTCGGACAAGTCGATTCCTCTCGAACTATGATTTTGCATCTTTCTGTTGATCTCGTCGATCAATCCCTCAACCATTCTCTCGTCTTCGGAGTTCGGATGGTCCTGGCCCAAAGGATCTTCGAGTTGCCACATCAGACAATGAACTGCCATAACCTTGGCTGCCCCCAGGATTTTAAATCCTTTCTTTTGCAGCTCTCTCGCCATTTCAAATAAGGCAATGCCACTGGAGGCGCCTCCCCAAGTGACAAAAGGTACCGCGGACGCAGAGGCAACAGGGCTCAAGCCGGCAATGAATTGCATGATTGGCGGCGCCGCATGGGATACATAAACTGGAGAACCCACAATCAGACAACTGTCACCTCGAATCTGCTCGGAGATTAGCTGCGGAAGCTCACTATTTTTAGCTAAATCAAAAAAAGACGGTTCAGTTCCCAATTCCTTAAACCTTTTCTCCATTACCCGGGCTACACGACGGGTCGATCCTGCTGGTGAAAAGTATACGATAAACACCTTGTTGCCATCTTTTGCCATAGCTACCTCCAGATATCCTTTGCGTGGCAGATAAGTGAAAAGACCATACCATGATCGAAATGGCAATGTAAGGTGAACCTGTAGCCTCAGGAATCGTGATCCGGCCAAGTGTCCCAATCGCCTTGTGTCTCGTGCCTTGCGCCTCTCTTCAATCCACAATCCGCAATCCGAAATCATCTACCCTATGCTCCATGCTTTGCCCCATACTTGGCTTATTTCCTGCATATCAGCGAGTTCATGTGGTGCCCGCCAAAGACCTCGAGCGGTCTCGCAGCGGTGATAAGCTTGAAAGTACATTCTCGGGTTATTACAAGACCTCACTCCCGACCTTGACCGCGGGAGACACTTGGACAGGTGGGAAATGAATTATCAAGACTGAAGGAGGTAGGACCATGTGGAGACCGATAGTTAGTTCGGCTCACTTTGTGGCAGAATTGGCCCTTGGGCTCTTGGTGATATTGGGCTTTGTTTGCTGGGTTTGGTTTATTATCGGACTTCTCTACTACCGGAGCCACAAAGATCTACCCGAGTATCACGTGCAAGCCGATGAGCACCAAGGGCTGAAGTGGTGGAATGGTTGGAGATGGAGTCTTTCGGACGGTTATCGACCCCTTAAAGATTATGTCATCGTCGAGTCCGCGATCTTTGGTGTTTCTTCTCTGTTGGCTTTAATCTGGGTACTTGACTTAATTTTCGTCTAAGAAGCAAAATCCGCAATCCGAAATCTCATATCCTCATTTATGGAGATAGCCCTGTCAGCTCTGCACTTACTCTCCATAGCCGGCTAGCCAGGTTCTCATCATAAGAACCCTTTGAGGACTCGACGGCTTTCTGCCGAACAAAATATTTCCCACTTACCCCTTCCACCTCAGGCGAGGCTGCCAGGTAGATTGAAGTTTTGGCCCCTTTGTCAGGCTTGGTTCCTATCAGTCTGGTTGTTGTCCTAAGTGCTCTGGGCATCCCCATACCATCTGCAAGTAGCTTGGTGGCAACCACTCCCGGATGTAGGCAATTGGCAGTAACTGCTGTTCCTTGAAGTTTTCTAGCTAGTTCATAGGTAAATAGGACGTTGGCAAGTTTGGTGCGGGAATACACCCGAACTGGTCTGTAGGACCTTTCGGACTGTAAATCATCGAAGTTGATGGTCGCTCCTCTGTGCATATCGGAAGAGACGGTGACAATCCTCGCTGGAGCACTGGATTTGAGTATATCTAGCAAAAGGTTAGTCAGGAGAAATGGAGCCAGATGGTTTACAGCGAACTGGGTTTCACAACCATCTACCGTCACCTCCCGTTTCCTCGGGATGATACCGGCATTGTTGACGAGAACATGGAGTGTAGAATAATGTTTCTTGAAATCCTCTGCAAGTCTGCGGATTTCGGTTTGAGAGGCGAGATCGGCCACCAGCAAGGAAATATGGTCATTACTACTTTGCTCTCTGATTTCTGCCAGGGCCGCCTCACCCCGCTCTTGGCTGCGGCATACCATAACAACGTTAGCACCAATATTCGCCAGCTCTTGGGCGGTCGCCTTGCCGATTCCCGCGTTCGCCCCCGTGACCATACAGACTTTGCCTGCCATTGAGTTACCTGAACCCTTCACTGTTCACCCACCTTTATGCTTCAGCCATCAGCTCTATGAGGTTCAAAGTTCCAAGTTCCAAGTTCAAGGTTCCAAGTTCAAGGTTTTAAGTTTTTGGCTAATCTTAAAATAGTTTTCAAACTTTGAACTTTACCCTCTGACCTCTGGACCGAACGACTTCAACGGTTTCAACGATTTTAACCAATTAACTAATTCGCTAACCAACTTATTGCTTCCAGATATTGCTCATCCGCCGAATTTGTTGAAAAAGGTCACCTCGTCGAGAGACTTCTTGTTGGGCGATGCTTTTTCATTTGAATATCCAGCTGCAATTAGGGCAATGAGGGTGTAAGGTTCTGGCACCTGAAGAAGTTCTCTGATGGAATCCACATAAGCCTTCTTGTGACCCGCCACCCAGCAACTGCCTATTCCGTACGCAGTGCAAGCCAGCAAGATGTTCTCTGTGGCGGCACAGCCATCTTCGAGAAAATACTTCTGGGTGGAGTCGGCAAATACTGCAAAACACACCGCGCAATCTTTGATGAATTTTCCATGGTCGGTCATATCCGCAATCTGCCGTTTTAGATCATTATCGGTCACCGCACCGAAGAGCCAAGGTTGAATATTTATTGCAGTAGGCGCAAGTCGCGCACAATCCAAAATCTCCTTGATCACTTCTTTGCCCACCGGCTTGGGCTCAAATCTTCGGACACTCCGACGTTTCTTGATAGCTTCGCTCACTGCATTCATATAAATCCTCCCCAAAGGAACATACAGAAGGTTATTTTTATGACTCTATCATAGCTCTATGCTATAAAAAACCCGGAGAAACAGCACTCTTCCACTTTATGGAGAACTGATGTGCCACCAAGAGACTTTGTCTGTAAACAATGCGGGAATTGTTGCCTGAATCTCCTTGACGCCTATAGTACCTACGCCCACCCCCAGGATATCGAACTTTGGAAAAAATTAGGCAGAGATGACATATTGGCCTGGGTCGTTATTATTCCTACAACTGGTGCGCCGGTATATGACCTTTGGACTAGCCCAATTACCGGAGAAGAGGTCGAAAGATGTCCCTGGTTGAGAAAGCTACCAAATAAGAATAAGTACATATGTAGAATTCACCAGGTGAAACCAAGCCATTGCAGAAAGTATCCGCGGTCAAAAAAACATGGCAAGGATACGGGTTGCAAGGGTTTTGATAAATAGGAAAAGGGGTAATTGATCATAGGTCATGGGCATGGGTATGACTAAGGTGTCCCAAGTTGTCTTGACTTCAATTACTTTCGAGTAATAATATGGCTTACAATAAAGTATCACAACATTCAGGTAGTTAACGTTTCTCTTCCCATTTGCTTATGTATAATATTTGATTTTTTTCGCTAACATTTAGTTTCCTGACAAGAGGAAAGTTCAAATATGGAGCCGACAATATCCGCAGAACAGGTGGAATCAGTGGTGCGCAATCTCCATCATGATCCATTCCAAATATTGGGACCCCATGAAATTGAAGTCAATGGTAGTAAAAACTGGGTGGTCCGTGCCTTTGTGCCGGACTCTACCGAAGTATACCTATTCAATCCCGGAACTGGCGATGAATACCCCATGCGATCTGCACATAATCAGCATTTTTTCGAAGTGGTTTTGCCCGGGCAAAAAGAAATTTTCATGTATCAGTACCGAATCGTGGCCATGAATGGTCATGAGCGCTTTGTGCACGATCCTTATTTCTTTTTGCCGCAGATGGGTGAATTGGACCTCCATCTTTTCGGACAGGGCGATCATCATAAGATTTACGAAAAGCTTGGCGCTCACCCCATGGAGGTCAACGGCGTAAAAGGCGTTTATTTTGCAGTTTGGGCGCCCAACGCCCGCAACGTCAGTGTAATAGGCAACTTTAATGTCTGGCATGGCGGCAAACACCAGATGAGAGTCCTGGGTTCCTCCGGGGTCTGGGAGCTTTTTATACCCGATATCGGCGTGGGAGAAGTCTACAAATACGAGGTTAAGGACAAATATGGGAATATCTTTGAAAAGTCCGATCCCTATGGTTTCCAATTCGAGGTTCGGCCCAACACCGGCTCAATTATCGCGGACATAAACAAGCACAAATGGGCTGATCAAAAATGGATGGAAAAACGTCGAAATACAGACCCTTTAAGACAACCAATCTCAGTCTATGAAGTGCATCTCGGTTCTTGGATGCGGGCGCCAGAAGAGGGCGATCGCTTCCTAACCTACCGCGAGCTGGCCCATCAACTAGTAGAATATGTAAAAAAGATGGGCTACACCCATATCCAGCTTTTACCGGTTGCAGAGCACCCATTTGATGCCTCGTGGGGATACCAAGTTCTGGGCTATTTTGCGCCCACCTCGCGTTTTGGAAAGCCGGAAGATTTTCAGTATTTTGTCGATTACCTTCACCAGAATGATATCGGGGTCATCGTCGATTGGGTGCCGGCACATTTTCCCCGCGATGCCCACGGCTTGGCATATTTTGATGGCACCCACCTGTACGAGCACGCTGATCCACGCAAGGGAGCTCACCAAGACTGGGGCACAATGGTGTTTAATTTCGAGCGCAACGAGGTGCGTAACTTCCTCATCGCCAATGCTCTGTTTTGGTTCGACAACTACCACATTGACGGGATCCGGGTGGACGCAGTGGCCTCCATGATCTACCTGGATTATTCAAGAAAGGAAGGGGAGTGGATGCCCAATCAATTTGGTGGGCGCGAGAATTTAGGAGCCATAGACTTTTTAAAAAGGCTGAATGAATTAATCTTCAGTTACCACCCTGGCGCACTCTCCGTCGCTGAAGAGTCCACCGCCTGGCCGGGCGTTTCGCGGCCAACCTATCTCGGTGGCCTAGGTTTTAACCTGAAATGGAATATGGGTTGGATGAACGATTTTTTGACCTACTTTTCTAAAGACCCGGTCCATCGGAAGTACCATCACAACATGATTACCTTTGCC
>JASFKF010000116.1:0-5966 GCA_050118775.1 Syntrophobacterales bacterium | reverse complement strand
TAAGCAAGCTCTCTAGCCCCCAGGCGCAGCCCATTGGCCGCCAGCATCGTGAGGGAGTAACTCTGGCTCATCTTGATGAAAGATCCAGCCGAGAAATTATGTCGGAAATCCCTTATATTGCAGGCGGTTACGAAAGAGAGCGACAGGATCTTCTTCTCCTCTGGAGGGAGAATCCCGAAGCTGCTCCACCTCTCGATCGACTGGCACAGCATGAAGCTCTTCTCCAAGAAGCAGCGGGCCAACACCTGAAAAACTCGCAGGAGGAGGTGACCCTTAAAGAGTTCGCTGTACTCCGCCGCTTCGCCAGAAATTATGCACTAATTCAGGGATTTCTTGCTCCAGACTTCTACCAGCTTGTAGTGGCGGCCCGCGGTGCGGTGGACGACAATTATTCATACGAGGTCTGGGCCCTAGGAAGCAAGTACCCTTGGCAGGAGGAAAGTCCAGCTCTTCCCACCATTGAGCTCCGCGGGGAGGACCTCTTTCTTAACCAGAAAAAAATTCGCTTTCACCGCAGCTTCCGCACCATGCGAAAACGCTTAGTGGTTGTGCCAATCAAGAAGAAACGGTTGCAGGAGCACCAGCCCGGTGAGTGGAAACGCCAATGGGAAGGGCATATGATCTGTTCCTATCCACCAGAAGATATAGTGGTCGAAGGTTGGGGACACTATATCAAGAAGAAAGCCGGACAGATCCTGGCCGCAGAAAACAGCCGAATTGTTCCTTTTAGCAGTTCTCTTCTCGATGGGATTGATTTACGTGAGACCATCCGTAACTGGCACGAGGGCAAGCTCTATGTGAAAGAGAACCGGCCCCTACAAGGAAAAGTGGGCTCGGTGGTCCTTATCTTCGACGAAGATCAACCCAAGAATGCTGAGCCCGAAAAGTTTCCCTGGCGGGTCACCTGGTTGGGTGAACACGAGCAGGAATCGGACATGGCTTTTTATGCCACCCCTTCCGGTAACAATCTTATAGGGCCGGGAATCTCCCGCTGCCAGTACGGTGGCTTTATGCTCACCTATCCTCCCATGCGGGTGTACGACATCTGGCATGATCCTTTCTTTGAAGTAGCGCGGACTAAACCAGAAAGATTGCTGCTGGCCGCCATTGACTATTGTGAAGAATCCCAGATTGCTTACATAGCGGCGAAGCCCCCGCGAAGTTGGTGCCACTCAGTGGCCAGTCGTTACCGGAAGAAGATAATCTACTTACCCATCGGTATGTTTTCACCGGTCTTTCTCAAGAAAATCCGGAGTTTTCACGTTCTCGACGGTCATCACGTGCGGGGATATGCAGGAGAGTATATTTAGAATTCAGAATCCAGGAGCCAGGAGTCAGAATATTTCGGATTGCGGATCGCGGATTGCGGATTTGAAAAGGCATGGAGCATGGGGCATAGAGTAAGAAGCCAGGAGTCAGAATCCAGAATCCAGTTTGTTAATTTCGAAATTCGCAATTCGAAATTTGAACCCTATGCCCTATGCTCTATGCTTACTTGCTTCGCCTCCCAAAACCAGAGGTAGTCCAATGAAAAAGAATCTTTTCCTTCTCATTCTTTTATTGCTCGTCCCAGGCCTCCCTTGTCTTGCCGAGAACTATGTCCTGGAAGGAGAGATGGGATCAGATATCGTCTACGAACTCCAGCAACAGGTTAAAAAAGGGCCAGGAACCCGCAAATTGGTCTTGAGTTTCGTAGTGCCCCCGACCTTCGTTTCTCCCACATATAACCAACAGATCCGTGGTTTTAAATTAGCTTTCTCGCCCAAGCCCAACGAAGAAAAACGGTCGGAGGACCAGAGGGGAAACCAGATCATAACTGCCACTTGGAATCCTCCTCCTGCTGAGGTCACTACCCGTATCTCCTTTAGAGCGGAAAACCAGACTAACCTCCAACTATTGCAGACTGGGACTCCTTTCCCCTTGCGTAAAGTTCCCCCCGCAGTAAGCCCTTATCTCAAGGCCACCTCCCAAGTGCAGTCCAGTGATGAGCGCATCCGCAAACTAGCCAAGGAGCTTACTGATGGCGTTACCACCCAGTTCGATGCAGTTCAACGCATCCTTACCTGGATAGTGGACAATGTCCGTTATGTTACACCTCCAAAACAATATGACGCAATTTACGCTCTCCAGGAACGCAAGGGAAACTGCCAGAATTTCTCGCACCTTAGTGCAGCTCTTATGCGAGCGGTGGGAATTCCAGTGCGCATTGTAAATGGTGTTACCTTAAACCAGCCATTCAATGTCTCTCGGCAAGGGGGCGTGCTGACCTTCAAGATGGGGCAAGGTCGTCATTCTTGGATTGAGGTGTGGTTTGAAGATTTGGGCTGGGTTCCCTTTGATGCCCAGCAAACAGAGCTTTTTGTCTCAAATCGCTACGTCAGGGTGGAGATTGGAATAGACAACAAAGAGACCATAAATGACGGGCTTCTGCGATGGTCGCAAGTATCAGGAAGTAAAGGGAAACCCTCTTTGCAAGAGTCAATTAGTGCTGATTTTGCCAGTGATCGGGTCAAAATAACCGGTACTCGCCAGCAGTATGGACCCAAGAACCTCCTTCTCGTCCCGCCGGTGGAAGCAACATTCAAGGAAATAATAGTGCCACCGCCGCCACCGCCGCCGGTCATTCCAGAAAAAGATCGAGACAAACTTCGTTTCCTGCTGCCATTCCTTTATGGCAACCTCGAATTCCCGGAAGACGTCGATTTTGCCTTTCCCCGCGGCCCGGCAAGTACGGTTGGGGCTAACCGTTACCAAATGACCCGAAATTTTCTCGTGGAAACCGCAGAATACGTTACCACGAAACTAATCCAATACGCTCAGGTTTTCGAGTTGCGAAAACCGGTGAAGCTGGAAAAGATAGGCTTGGCACTTCACAGGTTTGGAGGAGATGGGCAGCTTTGGGTTGAACTGTTCGAGGACAACAAGATGAAACCGGGAGCTTTAATTGCCACCAGTGACTTTATTAGCCTAAGTCAGCTCTCAATGAAACCAGGTTATCGTTGGGCGGATTTTGACTTCGGTCGGGACAAACCTGTTCTCATGCCGGGCAACTATTGGATAGCTCTGGGGTTTACCGGGAGCCCCATCGTTAACTGGTTCTACACCTATGGCAAACCGGTTGGTCCTGTTGAGGGCACTCGCTACAAGGGAGTATACCAAGCTGATTGGAGCAACGCCCTAAGTTATGAGTTCAATTATCGGGTGGTTGGCTTAACAGTAAAGTGAAGATTTAGAAAGGAAACTTTGCAATGGAAGTTTTGGCTTTAGTGGGTTCGCCCAGAAGGCTCGGCAACAGCGAATTAATGGCCAAGGAAATTAGTCGCCAAATTCCCGAACCACACAGATTAAAGCTAGTGCGCCTAGCGGAGATGGATATCAGACCATGCCGGGCATGCTACACCTGCATGTTCGACGAACACACCTGCCCTCAGGTAGATGATTTCCCCCGGATCCTACAAGCCCTGCTTAAGGCTGACGGGCTTATTTTGGCTGTGCCGGTTTACATGCTTGCAGCTAATTCCAGCCTTAAGCGATTTTTAGACAGAGGCCTTTCCCTATATGGCCATTTTGAAAAGCTATGGGCCAAACCCGCTGTAGCCGTGACAATCGCCGGCATACCTGGCATGGAGGGTTACGCCAAATTGTGTTTGGACAGTGCTATGCGGCTCATGGGAGCACAACCAAAAGGCAGTGAAGTGGTATACGGCGCCCTTCCGGGTGAAGTGCTTATGAACCAGGACAATTTGGAAACAGCGGCGAGTTTGGCCAGAGCTCTGTTTGCTCCTCCCCTTGACTGGCAGAGCCAGCCCTACCGTTGCCAAGCCTGCGGTGGCGACACTTTTCGCTTCCTTGGATCAGAGCAAGTTCGCTGCATGACCTGTAGCAGTCCCGGCAAGGTCCATGTCGCAGACGGCCGCATCTCTTTCGCCGTGGATCCAGCGGAAGACCACTTTTTCCTTAGCCTAGAGGGTGCGCGGCGACACTTGCATTGGTTGCAAGGTATGAAACAAAGGTTTCTGGAGCACAAAAAAGAGCTGAAGTCTATCTGTTTAGGCTATCTCCACGAGGGCGAGTGGCTGGAGCCTAGAGAGTAAAAATTTTTGTTGCAATTTTGTCACAAGTTTTTTAAGGTTTCGAGCTAGAGTTTCTTCTTTTGCACAGTTCGGGTTCAGCAAACAAAAACACCATTCTTTTCCCCCATCGCCCAATGTCGCTGTGCAATCTTGTGCATTAAACCCGAGACATAATAAGGTGAAGGTATGACCTGAACCAGCCAAGATACCAGTAGGAAAGATGAAATCACTTGGAAAACATTTGATTATCGAGTTCTTTCAGTGCGACAGCACCATCCTAAACGACCTCAAAACCCTTGAAAACCATCTCCTGGCAGCGGTCCAACTTTCCGGTGCCACTATCATCCAACCATTCTTCCACCAGTTTTCTCCCCATGGCATTACCGGAGTAGTGGTAGTCGCCGAGTCACATTTCTCGGTGCACACCTGGCCGGAATATGGTTATTGCGCCCTGGATATTTTCACCTGTGGCGACAGTGTAGACGGCCATAAGGCGCTCAACTACCTGAAGAAAAACCTGAAAGCTGCCAACACCTCCGTCATGGAGGTAAAACGCGGCGTCTTGGATCTGCCCCAGTCCCAAATAAAACATAAGCCCGACCAGGATGCAGCATGAATGACCCCGTCTGGTTTGCCGAGGATGGCGCCACAAACGTTGTCATCAATTATCGCTGTCTCCGAACTGTTTATTCCGGCCGCTCTAGTTACGCCAAAATCGACATCGTGGACACAGCTGAATACGGCCGCATGCTGTTCATTGACGGTATAGCTCAATCAGCCGAACAGGACGAATTCATTTACCACGAATCCTTGGTCCATCCAGCCATGCTCCTCCATCCTGATCCTAGGAGTGTCTGTATTATTGGGGGTGCTGAAGGTGCAACCATCAGGGAGGTAGCTAAATATAAAGATGTCAGTCGTATAGTGATGGTTGATATTGATGAAGAGTTGGTGAAGGTCTGTAAAAAACACCTAAGCTCCTGGAGCAAGGGCGCTTATGAAGATCCACGGCTGCAGCTCCACTTAGGTGACGGACGCAAGTTCCTTGAGCAGACAGAAAAAACTTTTGATGTGATTATAGTGGATCTAAATGATCCCACCGAAGACAGCCCGGCAATATATCTCTTCACTCGAGAATTCTATCAACTAATATACCGCCGCTTGGGAAAGGAGGGGATCGGTTGTTTTCAAGGGACAGACCTGCAGCCAACTAAGCTGACCCTCCATGCCAGAATTTTTAACACCATCTCCTCCGTATTTCCCTGGGTGGTTTCATATCCTTATATGCTCCCTTCCTTTCATGCCATGCACAGCTTTATTCTGGCTTGCAAGGGAGGAGATCCTAGGTATGCAGATCTGGGGGAGAGATTGCGAGAACAGGCCTTCGACCTTGAATACCTCACCCCACCCTTCCTCCAAACACTCTTCCACATGCCCGGTTACGTGGAGCAGGCTTATGTGGAGCACCAAGAAGTAATTACCGACGATAAGCCTACCCTGTACAAGGCATAGAGCATAGGGCAAAGGATCAGATGACAGAGGACGGACGACAGAGGACAGATGTTTCAAACTACTGAATATCGAACAGCAGAACAAGGAACCGTAGAATAATGAAGTAATCACTTCGATCCGCCTGAGGCGGATTCTGCGGTTTAAAGAGGCGGCAGCTCAGATGAAGTGAATCTTGATCGGTTCTTCCTGAATTCTGACTACTAGCTACTTGATCTTTTACGTTTTGAACGATTTCAACGGCTTGAACGAGTTCGCCGAAGGCGAACGATTGAACGACTTGAACGGTTTGAACGATTTCAACGGGGTGTAAGAGTGGCCGGCCTTTCCATGAGGAGAGCATCCTCGCCGTCGTGGTAATAACCCTTTGCCCTTCCTATTAGA
>JASFKF010000115.1:0-5989 GCA_050118775.1 Syntrophobacterales bacterium | reverse complement strand
AACGGTTTGGCGAGACCGTGAAGATGGCCGTACCACCGGGCTAC
Source organism: Syntrophobacterales bacterium (assembly GCA_050118775.1). Taxonomy (GTDB): domain Bacteria; phylum Desulfobacterota; class Syntrophobacteria; order BM002; family BM002; genus BM002. The sequence goes on along the minus strand of JASFKF010000115.1, from coordinate 5,945 downwards.
CGCAGCGGGTTGGATCCGAACCGTACTTGAAAAGTACGTCGCAGGTTACAACACGCGAGGACGCCCGGAAGGACGGTCTTATCCTCGGTCGCAGCAACCGCTTGGTGAAATATCCAGACTATTTAATTCCGTACTTCTTGAGTCGATAGAGGAGAGTGTTTCTGGTGATTCCCAGGAGTTTGGCCGTCTGTACCTGGTTTTTATTGGTTTGCTTGTAGGCATTACTTATGATTTCCTTGATAACATCATCAAGGCAGATCCCGGAAGCAGGGATCCGAGAGGGCGGGAATTCCTGGCCACCTTTGTCACGTTCCCGCTTGGATTGGGCAGGGGAGGGGGTTGCGGGGGTTAAGAAGTTGAGATGGTCAGGTTTTATCTCGGTGGAGTCTTCAAGGAGGGTAACCCGCTCTATGGCGTTTTTCAGCTCTCGAACGTTTCCCTTCCAGGGGTGGTGCAGCAGTATTTCTTCGGACTCAGGGGAGATCTTCTCAAATTTTTTCCCATATTTCTTGTTGAAGATTTCAAGAAAATAGTTCACCAGCAGGGGAATATCCTCATGGCGTTCCCTCAGTGGTTTGATATTTATGGCGATGGTGGCGAGACGGAAATAGAGGTCCTGACGAAATCTTCCGTTTTCAATGAGTTTTTCCAGTGGTTGATTGGTTGCGGCGATAACTCTTACGTCCGCCTTCTTGGGCTGCGAGTCGCCTACTGCATAGAATTCCTTTTCTTCCAGGACCCTGAGAAGTTTAGCCTGGACGTCCAGAGGAAGGTCAGCCACTTCGTCAAGGAGTAGGGTTCCACCGTGGGCCTCTTCGAAGAAACCTTTTTTGCCCTTAGTGTGAGCACCGGTAAAGGCGCCCCGCTTGTAACCAAACAGCTCACTCTCCACCACTTCTTTATTTATGGCTGCGCAGTTGACCGCCACAAAAGGGCTAGCCACTCTGGGGCTGTTGAAATGGATGGCCCGGGCAAAGAGTTCTTTACCTACCCCGCTCTCGCCTCCAATGTAAACATTGGCATCCGGGCTCCTGGCAATCCTCTTAGCCATGGAGAGGGCCTCCAAGAACTCCGGGCTTTTACCGATCAGGTTGTCGATGTTGTATTCCTTAGCGAGGGCTTTACGCAGGGCCGCAATCTCTTGCTTGTAACGGAGCCGCTCCAAGGCCTTGCTAATGGCAATTTGCAGCTCGTCCATATCGATGGGTTTGGTCAGATAATCAACCGCTCCCTGGTTGATGGCCTGGACAACGGTTTTTATTTCCCCATAAGCGGTAACCATTATCACCGCGATATAGTCGTCGATCTCCCTTATCTTCTGCAAAGTTTCCAGACCATCCACTCCGGGCATAGAAATGTCTAGCAAAACCACGTCGGGCGGGTTCTCCGTCACCTGCTGAACGGCCTCCTCACTATCGGCAGCCTCTGAAAGGTCGTATTCCTTTTTCAGTGCCCCTTTCAGAGAATTTCGAAAGGAAGCTTCGTCATCAACAATTAAAATTTTGTAACGTAATTCGTCCATAGATTTCACCAAAGCATTAAGGTTACACAACAAATTCGTTGGAGTTATACACGTTTTTCCGACTCAACGCGAGCAATTTTTTACAAAACCAATCCACGCCTGCTCCGGATTATTCCTCGACGGTCTTGAAAAGGATGCGGAAAACCGTACCCTTCCCCTTTCTGCTGGACACGTGGATAGCGGCCTGGTTTTTTTCAAGTATTTGACGAGCGATTGCCAAACCTAGACCAGTACCCTCTGGTTTGTTGGTGAAGAAGGGGTCGAAAATCTTGCTGAGGTTATCAGGGGGTATTCCCACCCCAGTGTCGTTGACCAGGAGTTCCACCCGGCGGGTGGACGGGTCAAGTTGGGTGGTGATGCTGAGGTCCCCTCCCTCTGGCATTGCCTGCATGGCATTTATCACTAGGTTGATGACCACCTGGGAGACCTGTGCCGGGTCGATGAGGACGGCTGGCAGAGAATCGTTTAAATTGAAGTGAACTCTCAAATCTTCTTTGCGTAACTGCACCCGGGTTAGCTCATGAACGCTGAGTACCACCTCATTGATATTGCTTTCCACCAGGTGAGCCGGCCTAGGTTTTGAAAATTCCAGAATTTCCGAAATGATCCTTTCGATCTTTTTGACTTCTTTTTGAATGTCGATCATGTAAACTTGATGCTCATCGTCAAGAGCCAGGTCTCGCAGGAGAATTTGGGTGTTGAGATTGATGGTGGCCATGGGATTCCTGATTTCGTGAGCGATTCCTGCTGCAAGGGTGCCCAGGGAGGCCATTTTGTCAGCTTGCACCAACTGCCTTTCCATCTTGATTTTATCGGTTACATCGATACCGTAGTTGATGATCAGCGACAGGTTCCCGGAAGCGTCAAAGATGGGGAAAGTGTACTCCTCCAGGGTTCTATTCACTATGGGATTGGTGCTAAGACGATGAGAGGGCTTCCCGGTTCGGATAGTCTCTGTTACTGGGCAATTTGGACAGGGTTCGTTTTCCTTGCGGAAGGCCTCGTAGCATTTTCTTCCCAGCAGCCGAGGGATTTTATCATCAAAAAGTGATGCCGTGGCCTTGTTGACCATAATGATGTTGTGGTCCAAGTCGGTAATGGTTAAGGGCGACATTATTCCGTCAAAGACTGCCATCAGCCTCTTCTTGCTCTCAATGATGGCTTGTTCTAGGTGCTTCTGGCGGAGCTCTTTCTCTTTCCTCTGGGTAATATCACGCACTACACTCATTAAATACTTTTCGCCTTTGAGTCTCAATATGGAGGTGTTGACCTCCACCGGCACCCGGCTGCCATCCTTGCGTAACATGGTCTCTTCACGATGCTGGCCAGCCTCGCCCTCCTCCTTTTCCTCCTCTTCAGCCGGACTGTCCTCTTGGTAGACCAGATCGGCCATGGTGAGGTGCAACATTTCATCCCGGGTGTGACCAAGAATCTGACAGGCCTTGGTGTTAACGTCCACGATGTGGCCGTCAAAGGTCTCCAAAAAGACAGCGTCGTTGGCTCCCTCTACCAGGGTTCGATAGCGCTCCTCCGAATCCCTCAATGCCTGTTCAGTCTGCTTTCGTTGAGTAACGTCTTCCAAAATCGCCTGGAGTGCTGGCCGCCCGTCGTAAAAAATCAACCCCATTGTCACCCGGATGTCCATGGTGGTGTCGTCGCTCGCCAGGCCACGAAATTCCAGAGTCTGCTCAGGTTGTACCGATCCTTGATTGTCAAGGTTCTTAATGAGGTCTTCCAGGACCTGGCGGTCGCCGGGATGGAGCAATTCGCTGAACTCGCGACCCAAAAGAGAGGAGGGTTGAGGGTAGCGAAACATGGTGGCCATGACGGTGTTGCAGTAGCGAATGACGCCCTGACTGTCTATTATGCTAATGGGGTATAAATTGCCTTCAACCAGAGAGCGGTACTTGTCTTCCGAGCGAACAAGCGCCTCTTGGAGTCCCCGTCTCTCTTCTTCTATCTCCAGAGCCTTGGCGAGCATGGAAAAAACAGCCATCTCGTGGGGAAGGACCTTGTGGGGTTCGGTGAAGGCAACGCAAAAAGAGCCGCAAGAGCGGCCGTCCACCAGAAGTGGTTTACCAATGCAGGTTTGCAAGCCGTAATTAGTTACAAGGTAATCATCCTGCAGATCAGGATCTTGGCTGAGGTCCTCGATCACCTCCGGCTGCTCGCTACTACTTTGCATTATCCTCTTGAGCAGAGGTCCCACAGCAATCTGGGTGGATGTTTCCTCGTTTACTCGGCCATCAGCCAGCGCCAGGATGAGTAGCGGTTCTTTGCCGTTCCTTTCACTCCTGAAGTAGAGGGAGCAGGAGCCGGCCAGCAAGTTGCTGGCTTCGAGAACGACTTTGCGGATGTTAGCGTTGTGGTCAGCATCAAAGCTGAAGAAAAGCTGATTCAATGAACTGGTCCGTTTTTCCAGCCGTTTCTGGTGGGTGATGTCGAAGAGGATGCCGCTGATTTGGTCAATGTTGCCGACCTCATCAGTTATGGTCTGACCTCTAACTTGCAACCATCTGCTTTTACCATCCCGGGCACGGATGAGATATTCTTTGATTAGACTCCCACCTTGTTCCGAGGCTGCTTCGAGCAACTCGGCTGCAAGAGAGCCGCTCTTGTTGCCGCACAAAGACGACCAGATCTCAGGCTCCTCGGCAAAAGCCTCAGCAGGATATCCTGTGAGTTGTTTTATTTTATCATCCACAAATTGGACACTGCCATCGGCAAAGACGGTAAAGACAACGCCAGGGATATTCTCCAGCAGTCCTCGAAATTGCCTTTCAGAATGTTTGATTGTCTGTAACTGCTGGCGTTCTCGCAGAACTCTCTTCAGTTTGGCGGCGAACTCTTCGTTGCTGAAAGGTTTCTGGATAAAATCGAGGGCACCGGCCACCAAGACGTCGTCATAGGAGTAGTGCATGTTGAAGGCGGTCATCAAAATGACGTCAGTCTTGGGATATTTCTCTTTGATAAATTTAGTGAGCTGGAGGCCGTCCATCCCAGGCATTGCAATGTCGCTGATAACAAGAGAGAAAGGTTCCTTGGCCAGGAGATCAATCGCTTCGGAAGGCTGGGCGGCAGTGGCCGATTCTAGCCCGATGCTTTGGATAATTTCGGCGCAGAGGCTGCGCACCTCTCTGACATCGTCCACCACCAGAATTTTGCCCATTGGCAATTCAGACTTTATCCAATGTTCGGGTACGGTATCTTTCATGGGTGCCCCCGAATCTCTCGGGATTTGTCTGTAACCAGATTGCCAGCCACTGTAGCATCTCTCAGAGAAGATTTCAATTGGAATTCTAAGAAGATGCGGCTAAAGGTTCCTTTCGGGAGGTTTGCGGGAACCTGACTCTCGACTTTTGCCAGGGATTGTTTTTAGGAGCAAGAGCAAGAAAAAGGCAGCGAGAAAGGTCTTTATAGTCAGGGCGAATAGATTTTCAGCCTTCCAGATGAAGAGTACAGGCACGATAATCACCCCGAGGAGTATGAGGAATAGCAGGGTTATGTTCTCTTTGCGACTGGACATTTATCTCAACTCAGGTACAAGGTACAAGGTTCAGGGTACAAGGCTTATGAGGCGAGACGAGCGAGACGAGAGGGCGAGCGAGACGGGGGAAGAGGAAGGAAATCAGAGGACAGACGACAGTTGTATTTGACCCTGTGCTCTATGCTCCATGCCCTATGCCCTGCCAAATCCTCAGTCCGAAATCCGCAATCCGAAATTAAGAAAGTCCTTCGCAAAAACAATGATATAAATAATTTGCGAAAATAGTCAAATGGAAAGGGGTGTTAATTGACAAGACTACCTTGCTATGTTAGATAGAATCGCTGCGTTTAGCCTGGAAAATGAGCGTGGGGGCTACGTGGTGGCCGTGTCCAAAATATATCGAATGAGAGGGGCGACTAGCTCAGTGGATAGAGCGTTGGTCTCCGGAACCAAAGGTCCCGGGTTCGATCCCCGGGTCGCCCTCCACCAAGCACTTAAAATCATTAGAATTGTAATATTGAAAAACCGAATCTGAACCGGGTCCAAAAGTTAGCGAGACTCTTCCTGTCTTAGTGCCTGTCTAATTTTATCGAGTGTGTCAAGATAGGGCCCAGAGTTTTCCTCTGGAGCTAATTCTACAGCTCGGGATGCCAAAGATTCCGCCTCCTTCAGTTTCCTTCCTTGGATTAAATAAAGCCAGGCCAGATTGTTATAAGGTCGAGGATTATTGGGCAGTTTTTTTAGAGCGATTTTATAGTTCTTTTCTGCTGCCTCGTATTTCCCCTGGGTGAAATAAATGTTGCCAAGGTAATAATATGCTTCGGCTATATCTTCAGATGCCGCTTCATACTCTCTGATAGCGCCTTCATACTCTCCTTCCTCCTCGTAAGCCACCGCAAGCTTGAAATGTTCTTCTGGAGTCAGAGGATCTTTGTA
>JASFKF010000114.1:0-6011 GCA_050118775.1 Syntrophobacterales bacterium | reverse complement strand
CGTTCTTCATCCTCGGATCTGTCGTCCCACTGACGGGCCACGTAGAGATCTACCGGCTGATCCTTGAATACAGCCTCATAGTCAGAACTCAAATGGTCCAATAAGGAGGGCATGTTATAACCGTCAAGGTAGTTTTGCAGATATCCGTATCCTCGATGCATGGGCCATAGTTGGTGCCACATGGATGGACACTGAGAGGAATTCTGGTTGATCACCAGCTCATCTATGATTCCTCGCTTCACCCAATCGCGCCAGAAGACAGTGGTATTTCCCATAGGCGGCCCAAGAACATCGCCCCTTGGCACACCCACAGCCAGACGCAGTCCCAACTGGCTGAGCCCCTCACGCAATCCAGATAGAAACGTGGTAAGATACTCCGCAAGTATGTCCCGCCATGCCTGTAGATCAAAGTCCTCCAAACATATGTCTCGGCCGTAGCGGTCCAAATAGTCTTGCCGCACAGGTTCATTAAAACCGAATTGATCGGCGAAGTCAGCTGGCCGCGATTGTGAGCGCAGACAGACAAAAAGGCCATCAAATTCCGTGTCTTTCAGGAGATTTATGAAGCGATTGCAAAAATGGCTTCGCACCTCAGGATAAGCCAGACAGAGCACTCCCCACTGCCGTTGCTGGCCACTGCGATCAGTCAGAGCATATTCGGGGTTTTCTCGGCTGAATTTGCTCTGCCAGCTAATATGCTGAAAATGCATGGCATTATGGTAGCTCACTTCGCGGACTTTTTTGGGTGGCAGTGGCCAGCCTTCATCAAAGAGGGAGACATAAAGATATGCCTTCATGCCAAGACTATGGGCGAGATGAGGAACGACCTCAAAAAAGTTCCAGCCAAGATTGCGGTCCTGGTCTCGCAGTGGGTGCCTCCACCCTCTGGCCGCGTAATAGTGGCCATTAAGGTGGGTTCGGGTCAGTCTCCAGTGCACCGTGGCAGCATTAAGTTCATCTTTCCACCTTTCCATTCTCCTTTGGAGTGCGTCCAGGCTGGCGAGCCGACCATCGCCTTCACCAAAGGTGAGGTGATCACCCCATGAGACACTGACTATGTTAAGCCTTTCCATCTATTAATCTTCCGCTTTATAGGCAAACGTTATATGCTCTCAGATCATACTCTGGAGCTTTTTTTCATGTCTTTTTCTGAGCTTGTGCAGAACCTTCATCATCGGGCCCTCTATGTCTTTTAGGCTCAAATTTCTGCGCCGGGCATAGTGACCTAAAAACTGAGCCAGCAAGGTGCCATCAACTCCTGCTTCCAGGCCGGAGAGGACAAAACGGGCGAGATCGCGAGCCACTGCCTTGCAGTCCGGACAGCTATTGTGGAGTTTGGCTCCGTCAAAGTCCACGAACCACAGATCGTTTTTCTCTTCATGAACTAGGATATTTGACCACTTAAGGTCGCCATGAGTGGTTCCACTGTCGTGCAAGGCAGCCACCTTCCGTGCCAGATTCCCGATTAAGCCTCCAGAGTCGAGCCTCTTGCTCAATAGTCTCAGATCTTTTGAGAGTGCCTCTAGACTGGAGCAGCTGCTGAGAACTTTGGAGAAAAAATATCCCTCGAGGCAGAAAGGACCTCTCTGTTTGATCAAGTATCCTTCAGGTTCTGGTACTGGAATGGAGCTCTTTAGAAGATGCCAAGAAACCTGCCACATGACTTGGGCGCGATGCTGACGGAAAATAGGCTTTAGGGAGTGGACGATACCTTTAAAATGAAATTTCTTAACAAAGATTCTCTCCAAATTATTCGCCGAATTGGGAATTCCCATCTCAACAAGGGCTGAGGAAGCTGATTCGCTTGACTGAATGAGACGGGATTCATCCAGCTGGAAATCCTTAAGATTAGCATTATTTCGGAGGAAGTAATCAGCCGCTGAACCAACAATGACCTTACCCCTAAAAGAACTGGCTAAAATCTCTAGAACCTCGAAATTACGATCCGGTAACATGGTCTCTCTATCATAAGGGTTAGCGCCCCAAGACCACAAAGAGCCAGCAAAGTCCCAGGAGGCTAAAGATTCAGGTTTTGCCCCTCTCGGCGCCCTTGTCCCTGGCGAACTTTCTTGCCACTCTCTCCATAGTTCTCTTATTAACTCTTATCATCAAAGCCCTTTTCTCCCCTGAATTGAAACTCCCATATGTTTCGCTATAAGCATGGAAAAAACGAAGCCTATCCTGACGACTCACGCCAGGTAAGAAAATCATGTTTACCTGTACGAGGTTTTTCACTACGAGTCTGGGTGGAATCTTTTTGAAGAACAGACTTCTTTCGTTATCAATAAAATGAAAAACGATGTCCTGTCCTCTCTCCTCAACTAGCACATTACTTGTGCGCAGGTCACCATGACAAATACCTGCTTTGTGCAGGTTCCCTATTTCTTTGCCCAGTTCCTCAATAAGGTCTCTCTTGGCCCGAAGTTCTCTCCCCGATAGAGGTGAGATCCAGTTTTTTTCGATGTATGTCGATAGGCTTACTGCATTGAGTCCCTCGGTCACCATAAAATAGCGGCCCGCCTTCTTTCCCCAGCAATATGTCGCCGGACTGTGGAAACCCCTTTGTCGGACGAGTTCTCCCCTTATCATCGCTCTTTGGCATCGGCTGCCCCTCAATAGGGTCTTTATTTTTTCGAAGGGGGATCTGCTCAAAAATTCTTTGTAGTAAACAGGATAAGGTTGCAAACGTTTGGCTACGATACTATTGGAAGATGAATCGACCCATTCCCAATTTGGAGGCAACTTTCCTCTAAGGAGGAGAGGAATTTCCTTTGCGTATTCATCTTTCCTGGACCCATAGAGTAGAATGCCCAGTTTGGCTAACTCCTCCACCCGCTTTTCCATAAGATAAGGTTATTCCCCTATTTCTTTACCAAGTTGTGGCTCCCTCTTCCTGAAAACCTAACTGGATCAAGGCAAGCACGTCATATTCATCCGGTCCCACATTGGCGATGAACTCATCCACGATTGGCCGAATGGATTTGATGCTCTCGACAATAGATTAGCCAAAACAAACCTTCTGGCGATCAAATGTAATTACTGAGTTTTTAATCATCTTTCTCCCAGGTGTTTACCCAGCAAAGTCCTCTAAGACTTGGAGGAGCATTTCTCCATGTCTTGCCCAAGTGTACTGGGTGGCTTGGTGCGCAGCCTCCTCTCCCATTGTGACCCTCTTGCTCTTGGGAAAAGATAGGTAATCTTCTAACTTTTCCCGCAGCTCATCGTGACTTCTCGGATCCGCCATGATAAATCCAGTTTTTCCAGGCTCAACAATCTCGGATGCTCCCGCTGCGGTGGTAGTCAGCACCGGGGTACCACAAGCTAGTGACTCTAGAACAACATTACCAAACGGATCATTTTTAGTCGGCAGAACTAACAAATCGGCACAACCATAATAAACCTCAGGGTTGTCAACCCAGCCTGTAAAGATCAATCGATCTTCTATATTGCTTGGCAATGGAAAGGGTATTTTCTTCTTGCTCAAGCCCATTACGAGCAGGTACATATCTCCATGCTGCAGAGAGGACATGGCTTTGATCAAGGTCTGAAAGCCCTTTCTTCGAGCGTCTGCACCTGCAAAAAGTAAAGTTGTCTTGTGCTGAAGACCTAACTTCTGCCGCAGCTCTTTGCCAGCCTTGCGGGCTGTTGGGTTAAACTGCTGCAAGTCAACACCATTGTAGATAACACTCAGTCTGCTAGAAGATGGATTTAGCCCATAGTGCTGGCTTATTTGGGAGACGACAAGCTTAGACATGCAGACGATTCTAACCTGCGGATCAAGTATCAGTTTCCTCTCGAGGTAGAGCAGCAACCGGTGCCTAATCGACAAAGCTGTCAGGCGTCGGAAAAACTCATTCTGGTAGCGTTCCTGAATCCTGGCAGCATGAAGGGGATCTGTAATTCTAAAGACATCCACTGGATACACTCGTGACAAACCGTAAACCACGTCGAATCCAGTTTGTAGAAGGAGCCGTCTTACCTTGACAAAGAAAAGACAGTTCTTAAGGATGGATCCCCGTGCTATATATTTAATTGGAATAAAGTTGACCTCTGCACAGGAACTCTCTTTTTTTCTGGCAATTAGGGTCACTTCGTGACCAAATTCACTGAGAGTTTTGACGATCTGAGCGCAATACCGTTCAGCTCCGCCCCAGGAATTTCCGCATTCACGTCGAATAATAGCGATCTTCATTTAGTCCTTGCGCCTGCCCTAGCCTGAAGTTTCTGGTCGTGCCTTGATATCCGAGCCACTTTTTTTTGTATCTTGCTCACAATTGTGGACTCCACTATTAAAGGTAAATACTGTTTATAGACAGACACGAATGTCTTCTTAAGATGGTTGTATTCCGTGTTGTCGAGAACTTTGCGGGCAGAATAGTCCAGCTGGGCCAGGTCTTTTACAACCCAACGAATGCGTGGCTGCCGATTTTGTCCCTGGTAATGGCGAATTCTTTGGAGATCCACAAGGATTATTTCTTTTGAATCCTGAGACCAGAAAAGGTGGCAGAGATAAAAATCTTGATGTGACAAGCCGGAGGTGTGGAAATGACCGGCAAAGGCAGCCAACTTTTCCACCAAGCTTCTCTTGCGGTCCAGATTTATCTTTTCCCGCAACAAGTCTTCTAGTCGGTAGCCCTTCAACTTCAGGGTGATCAGAATGGCTCGGCTTATTATGCCGTAGCGTCGCTCAATTCCAAATGCCACCGGTTGAACAGCCTTAATTCCCAGTTTTGCTAAAAAATGTGCTTTTTGCCATTCATTCTCCGGGCCGTATTTGTCACGAAAACCTCGCACGAAATACTTGAAAAGTCCATCTCCTGGACCGTAGAACCGTTTGACGAAAAAAATGTTTTTATCCAGTTCCAGTGTAAGAATCTCACGAGTTCTCTTGCTCTTAAAAAGCTGCAATTTGGGATGACACCATAGTTCTTCCAGAGAAAGACCCCTGAAGATCTGTTCATAAGCACTCTGGACCTGAAAGTAACTTGACCGAGTAAGCATTGCCATCGGTTATGATACCTTCTTGTCTTTCTAATATCTTCTTATTTGAAAAAGATAAACTTTCAGGCGATTACCTCGAATATTTAGACAAATACCCTTGCGCATTCTTGAAGTATAGACTGTTCCGAAGTCTGCCTTGCTCTCGGAGATAGTGCTGTAATTTCTTCATATATTCAAAAATTTATTCCAACTGCAACACCTCGATACGTTAGTCAAGAGGCTTGGCCTCATCAATGAGCATAATGGGTATATCATCCTTGATCTCATATAGAAGCTTGCATTGATCGCAGATCAAACCATCCCCAGTGTCATTTAAATAAATTTCCCCCTTGCATTTTGGACAGGCCAAAATGTCCAACAACTCTTTACTAATCGCCATTTTCTACTCCTTGCGCAGTTGTTCTATTACAGCCTGATAGACGTCATTAACCTCAATTGCTGCCATGCATTCCACCGCCTCGCAGCTCCTTTGGAAACAGGGACTGCAATCTCGGTCCATCCGCAACACCCGATGGACATTCCCATAGGGGCCGGTACGCCAGGGCGCAGTAGGTCCGAAAAGCGCAACCACTGGTGTACCGAGAACTGCTGCCAGGTGCATGGGGCCACTGTCGGTTGAGATAACCACACCAGCCCTTTTACAAAGATAAGCCAGTTCTCTCAGATTAGTCTCGCCAGCCCAATTATACAGCCCACCGCCACCGGCTTCGTCCATCAAGGCCGCTATCTCCTCTCGATCCTCAGCACTGCCGGTGAAGACAATGGTTGCCCGCAAACGTTCTACCATTTCAGTAGCCAGTTTGGCAAACTTGGCTTCAGGCCAGAGTTTTGTCTGCCACCTGCTCACGGAGTGGCACACAACTAGGGGGCTTTCACCGTTGCGTGTTACTTGATTTAGTCTATTGCTGAAATGATGTTCTTCGGCTGGTGTCCACGGATCACGAACCAGGACACTTCCCACCTCCGCCCCCAGATATCTCGCCAAATCCAAATACCGATCCAGGGCGTGC
>JASFKF010000113.1:0-6015 GCA_050118775.1 Syntrophobacterales bacterium | reverse complement strand
CGTTCTTTGAGCAGGTAGCCTTTTTGAAGCTCCTTGAGCACAGTGTTTGGCTCTAACTCTGCATTTTCCTCCTGTGATACAGCTTCGTGAAAGTTGGGGTCAAAGGTTTCTCCTACCGCCTCAATTGCAACACAGCCAAACTTAGCCAGAGTGTCTATAAAACCCTTGAGAGTCATGTTAAGACCCTCGAGCAACCCCTCCTGGTTGCTTAGGTTTGCTGCGTGTTGGAGGGCCCGCTCCAGGTTGTCTATCACTGGAAGTAGTTCGCGCATAAAGCTTTCGTTGGCGTAACGTGTTTGCTCTTCTTTTTCTCTCTGCAACCTTTTTTTGAAATTCTCTGCATCAGCAGCAGTGCGAAGTACCCGCTCCTCAGCTTGCCCAAGTTGCTCCTGCAATTCTCTGAGTTTGGCCAGAAGATCAGTTCTATTGGCACTCTCAGGATCGAATAACTCCTCTGACTCTACCTCAGCCTTAATCTTGTCCTCATTCTCAGGAGTAATTTCCACCTGCTGCCCTTGCACTTCCCTATCTTTTTCCTGAACCTTTGCCCTTCCCTCTTTTTTTGAAACCACCCTTGCTCCTCCATATCCTTCTGATAATAACGATTAGCGATCAGTCAAGACCCTCTCCCTCTATTCAAAACAAAGCTCCCCAAAAAAATAAGGGAGCCAGGTAAAAAATATAACTTTTTAATTAAATTTAAAGAGTTTCTTGCAACATTTTGCTTAAGAGCTTGGCAGTGTAGTCCACTAAAGGAATAATCCGAGAATAGTCCATCCTCGTCGGGCCAATCACGCCGAGAGTACCCAAAATTTCATCGCCGCTCGTATAAGGAGAAGTAATAAAGCTCACACTTCCCATGTCCAGCAACTCACTTTCAGAGCCAATAAAAATGTTTACCCCCCCAGCGGACATACTTTTGTCCAAAAGATCTATTATCCTACTCTTTTCCTCAAAAGCATTGAAGATGCGCCTCATCTGCTCAACGTCAGCAAATTCTGGATTATCCAGGAGATTTGTTCTGCCTTCTATGTAGATCTCGCTATCCTCTAGGTTTTCCTGCAGAGCTTTCTGACTTAATTCCAGGGCCTTGGAGAGTAATCGGTCAAATAGCACTTTCTCCTTTTTCATCTCATCCAGAAGCCGCGCCTTGACTTGGTGGAGAGTAAGATCCTGTAACATTTCATTGAGATAACGGCTGTACTTATCCAGTTCTTCCTGGGAAATATCGCCATCAATTTCGAAAATCGTGTTGTGCACAATCCCGGCCTGTGAAACCAGAATGGTCATGATCATCTTTGCCCGCAGACGGACGAACTCAATCCGCTTGAACACCGTCAGAGATAGTCTAGGTGTTAGGACCACACCAGCCTGCCTGGAGAAGGATGAAAGAACCTTGGAGGTTTCTTTCAGCAACCCCTCAACCCTGGCTACTCCGCCTTTATAGGATCGTCTGATCCTTTCTCGGTCTGCGTTGCTTAGTTGTTTTATTTTTAGGATCGAGTCAATATAGACCCGAAGGCCGAGATCGGTGGGTATCCTGCCGGCCGAGGTATGGGGTTGATAAAGAAGACCGAGTTCCTCGAGGTCTGCCATGACATTTCGTATGGTTGCCGGGCTAACGTTTAAACCATAGCGTTTCGCTATAGCCCGAGATCCCACCGGCACGCCACCGGTTATATACTCGAGGATAATCGCCTCAAGTACTCGTCGAGCTCTTTCTCCCCTCACTAATTGTTTCATGGCCTTTATATTTTAGCACTCATGTCTAAGGAGTGCTAAGGAAATTAGCAATCGGTCGACCCTTTGTCAAGATCCAAATAGTGCGCATCTGGGTAAATATATTAAGGTTGGACTGAGTTTCTGCCTTAATGTAGTTATGGAATGCTTGAGCCCAAAAAAACGACCGTCTGGACGGGGCCACATCCAAACGGTCGGAGAAAGGAGAAAAAGAGTTGAAGAGTCAAGAAGGCAGGGCTTTCATTATTATATAAACCTTACCATCCTTACTCACCTTTATACTGCTAGCAAATTTCTTGCCATTGCAACCCCAGGGTTGCATATTTATATAGTATTGAAAAGACTGATTTTTTTTGGCTACTATCCATAACTCTCTAGGTTAACTTTTCAACGGAATGCGTAATCCGGACATAATACGGACATAATCCGGACATAATCCGGACTATTTAAGAACATACCGAGTGCTTCGACCCCTGCCAACTCTTGCCAATATCTCCATTTCCACCAGCTGACTCAGATCACGCCGGGCATGACGATCGGAGATTTGGTTGATTTGGATGTAATAATCGTTAGTTATATAACCGTTTTTCTTTATAAAATTTACTGCTTTCACTTGGCGTGAATTAAGACCAAGATAAGGAAGCAAATCTCCAGATCCGCTCATTTCTGGTCCACGGGGAGCTTCCTCCGCTACCTCGTCAGTCATCCCTGGAAGTCTTTTCTGAAACAATTCCTCCGGTAAGTCCTGGGGCTTGATTTCGTTACCGTCGCAGAGAATTACTGCCCGTTCGATGACATTTTCTAGTTCGCGGACGTTACCAACCCAGTCATGCTGGTAAAGATACTTAACTGCTTCGTGACTTACATTTTTGACTGGGAGCCCGTTGGCCTTCGCCACCTTTCTGAGAAAGTGGTGAACTAAAAGTGGTATATCATCACGCCGTTCTCTGAGTGGGGGAACGCTGATGTGGACGACTTTTAAACGATAATAGAGATCCTCTCTGAAACGCCCGAGTTCCACCTCACGCCTGAGATCACGATTGGAAGCGGCTAGCAAGCGGGCATCCACCTGCAGTGTGGCAGTACCGCCCACACGCTCAAATCTTAGTTCCTGGAGAACTCTCAGTAACTTCACTTGAAGTGCAGGAGACATATCTCCTACTTCATCCAAAAATAGGGTTCCGTTGTGAGCCAGCTCGAAACGACCCTTTCTTCTAGTGACAGCCCCGGTAAATGCACCTCTCTCGTGGCCAAAAAGCTCGCTCTCTAGCAGCGTTTCCGGTAAAGCTGAACAGTTAACCGAAACAAAGGGCTTATCACTCCTGGGGCTGTTAAAATGTATGGCCCTGGCGATAAGTTCCTTGCCTGTGCCTGACTCTCCGGTTATCAGCACTGATGCCCGTGTTTGCGCCACCTTATCGATAATTTCATACACCTGACGCATGACCTTGCTTTTGCCCACAATGTTGCCGAATTTGAAGCGCTCTTGCAGTTCCTGGCTGAGCAAACGGTTCTCTTGCTTGAGCCGATGCATCTCTAAGGCCTTACGAATGGTTAGTATCAGTTCCTCATTCTTGAAAGGCTTGGTAATGTAATCAAAAGCGCCCCGCTTCATAGCTTCGACAGCCTTTTCCACCGTGGCATATGCTGTCATCATGATCACAGGGATCTCCGGTTGCCGGCCCCTCAGTTGAGCCAGGAACTCCATCCCGTCTACACCAGGCATCCTCATGTCAGTTATGACCAGATCCAGGTCATGACTGGTGGTAACCTCGAGTGCCTCACTGGTATTGTCACAGGTAATAACCTCATAGCCCTCGTCTGCTAAAAGTGCCTCCAGAACCAGTAGATAATTCTTTTCGTCATCAACGATTAGAATGGTTTCCATGATTATCTCTTATCTTACCAATCTGATTAACTCTAGATGTCCTCATGCTAAATTTGTTTGCTGCTTTTTACCCGCTGACCGCCGCTCCCAGTGGTTTATTGCTCTGGATTCACGGGCAAAGAAATTATTATAGCCGTTCCTTTTCTTTCTAATTGAGCCAGCTCTTCCGGTGGTGGACTCTTGATATCCACCGTGCCGCCGTGGCTTTCGATTATGTTCCGGACTATGGCAAGTCCTAAACCGGTTCCCGTCTTGCGAGTAGTGAAAAAGGGATCGAATATTTTCCCTATATCATCCCTGGAAATACCGGAACCCGTGTCTGCTATAATAACCTCTAGAGTATTCTCTTGGTGGTCCCGATACCGAGTTAATACCCGGATAGTACCCCCATGATCCAGCGCTTCCATGGCATTAACAAAGATGTTAAGGAAGGCACGATATAAAAGATCGCCATCGGCGATAACTGGCCTACCATTTTCGGCAAAGAGACGTTCCACCCTGATTTCTCGCCGCTCAAGTTCAACCTCCAGGAATTTCAGGTTTCTTTCCAAAACCATATCTACTCTGCACTCAGAGTAGTTTGGAGTGGTGGGACGGGCAAAATCCAGAAAATCTGTGACTATCGAGTTTAGACGACTCGTCTCCTCCATAATTATCTCACCCAGCTGTTTTCTGGGATCACTCTCCTCCATTTTATGGTGTAGAAGTTGGGCGGTAGAACCAATGATTCCAAGTGGGTTCCGGATCTCATGGCTAATGCCAGCCACCATTTTACCCAAAACTGCCATCCTCTCAGCCTGATGCAGCTGGTCCTCCAAACGACGCCTCTCTTCGGCTCTTTTGGCGATGATCCTTTCTCCTCGTTTTACAATAAAACGCAAAACAAAAAACAGAAGGCTCATTACCCCTAGAAGACTCGCTATGATTATGTTCTGGAAACGGGTTATAGCTGAGTAATCCTCAGAGATATCCTGGGTGATTTCGAACACCCCCAGAATGCGACCATAGCCCCGACCTAGTGGTCTTTCCATCCGAAACGGAATGTAAGTCTTGAGCTGCCTTTGTTTCGCTACTGCTCCTAACTCGAAACCAAGGAAACTTCCACGAGAGATGAGCTGGGATGATGATTTGCCTTCGCGGGCCAAATTAAAATCTATTCCGCCCAGACCTGTGAGCCCAACCAGGGAGCGGTCTGTACTGTAGGTAACCACCTCATCTAGGTCATAGACATCCACCCTGTAGAGATTAAATCCGTGAATGGTGTTACGAACAACTCTGTCCATACGTTCGTATTGCTTGGGGTTGCCAAGCTCGATCCTACCGTATTTGAGCACAGTGGGCAGGACGAATTGGGTGAAAACTTGATGATTCAAGTTCGTGGCCACGAGGAGGGCGTATTGCTCGCTTTTTCTGAGAAGTTCATTTTTGGCCCGCTGAGAAATGAAGATGGAGAGCAACAGGGTCGGGATGAGAATCACCGTTAAGCTGGTCAATGAAAAATACTTGACCAATCTAAAAGGCTTGATGCTCTCCCTGGCATCCGCTCCTAGCTGCATCTTTGCAACCCCTACTACCCTTTTGGTCTATTGTACACTACCCGTCAGATATTTTCTGCCTATCCCTAAAAACTCAAGCGTATGGAGAGCGCCAAGCGATCTTTCCCAGGCTCCAGGCCAAAAGAGAGATGGTATTTTTCCTTAAGCTCCCGGCGGTATTTTCTCTCTTCTTTCTGATTCTCCTCTTGTACTGCCTGCGCTGCACTCTGGATTCCCCCCACATACCAGCCCACCTCGAAGAATACCAGGATTCCTCCAAGAACCGGGCTGTCATGTTCGAAGGCCAGAACTGCTCCGGTTATAAAGAGGGCGTTAAGCAAGAATGATGAGGCAGCCTGGCCTGGGCGACCCGCATAAAGGTGGCCTGAACCTGGCAAAACCGCGGACAGGGCTCCTGCCATTACAGGAGACCTCTTTCTTGCTTCCGGGCGCAGCTGCAATGCTTGACGAAGTGATCTTGCTCTGGGATGGTGCTTACTCTCTGGCTGGATTCGCTCAAGGGTGGCTATTGCCGCCTCATATCTACCGCTATCGATCTGGAGCCACGCCAGGCGCAGGTAAAGGGTATCAATTTCACTGTAGTCGGGATACCTCTCAATAAACTGTTTAGTCCAATATATGGCCCTTGGATAACGTTCCTGTTCTTCCCGGATCGCTATCATCTCTAACAAGGCCTCAGGCCCAACGGTTTCATCCGCCCTAGCATTGAATAATCTGATAAGGTAGCTAAAACCCTTATCAGCCTTACCCTCACGACGATAGCACCTGCCAATTTGCAGTTTGGCCTGGTCTGCCCGATAATCTTTTGGAAAGAGAAAGACAAAACGTTGG
>JASFKF010000112.1:0-6020 GCA_050118775.1 Syntrophobacterales bacterium | reverse complement strand
CTGGCTTGAGGAGGAGAATTATTTCGCTAGAGCAGTCGAAGATGGTCCCAAGGCCGTGGCTGCCGTGCGCGAGGAGAACTGGGATATCATTCTTCTAGATCTGAGGATGCCAGGCATGGACGGTATGGAGGTACTCAAACAGATCAAAGAGATTGCTCCACAGACCGTGGTCATCATGATGACTGCTTACGCCTCCATCCCAAGTGCGGTTGAGGCCATGAAAGAGGGTGCCTACGACTACGTGGTCAAACCTCTGGATGTGGAGCAACTCACCCTGATGCTGAAAAGGATCGTGGAGCATCAACAGTTGATCACAGAAAACATCCTGCTTCGAAAGCGCTTGACCGAGCAATATGAGTTCGAGGATATCATTGGTAGAAGTGAAGCCATGCAGGAAGTTTTTGAAATGATCAAGGCGGTTACCGATACCAACGCCACGGTCCTGATCACTGGCGAGACCGGTACTGGTAAAGAACTGGTGGCCCGGGCCATTCATAGCAACAGTCCCCAACGTTATGGTCCCTTTGTTGCCACCAGCTGTGGCGCTCTCCCCGAGACCCTGCTGGAAAGTGAGTTGTTCGGCTATGAGAAGGGTGCTTTCACTGGTGCCGACCGCACCAAGAAAGGACGATTCGAACTAGCCAATGGCGGTACGCTCTTTCTAGATGAAGTGGGTGACATCAGCTTGAAAACCCAGATCAAGCTTTTGCGAGTTCTGCAGGAACGAAGCTTTTGCCGCCTGGGAGGGACTGATCCGATTAAGGTAGATGTTCGGCTCATTTCCGCTACCAATCGGGATCTACTATCTGCTATAGAGGAGTCCACCTTTCGAAGCGACCTATACTATCGACTCAATGTGGTGAGCATCCATCTTCCCCCCTTGAGGGAGCGTAAAGAGGATATTCCTCTCCTGGCAGCTCATTTCATCAACAAATATAATGTGGAATTCAACAAGAAATTCGACCGGGTGGAGCGTAAGGCCATGGACTTTATGACAAATTACCATTGGCCTGGAAATGTGCGGGAGCTGGAAAACGCCATCGAAAGAGCCATAGTAATTGATCAAGGTCCTGAAGTGAAGGTAAACCATTTACCTTTCTGTAATATTGAAACGGCCCCCGTGGAGGAAGCTCAGACCCTCCAGGAAGTAGAAAGGCTGCACATCGAGAAAATGCTTGTTCGTCATGACTGGAACATCGCCAAGACTGCTCGTCTTCTAGAGATCGACCGCACCACCCTTCACAAGAAAATCAAGAAGTTCGGCCTAGAAAGACAGCAGTAGTGTACTATGAAGAGCAACCCCCAATTCATATATATCGTACCCTTGGGGGATGTAAGTGACGAGCATCTAGAAAGTATCGCTGAAAGCATAGGGGAACAGTTCGGCCTGCCGGTTAAAATCAGCCCCAATCAAGGCCTTCCTGTCTACGCCTTGGATGTTGTTCGCCAGCAGTACAATTCCAATCTGATCCTGCAAAAGTTGATCAACGATCTAGAACCAGATGGACTAAAGATACTGGGAGTTACCAGTGTCGATCTCTTCAGTCCAATCTTTTCTTATGTTTTCGGAGAAGCTCAGTTCAAGGGCAAGGGCGCCGTGATCTCCAGTTATCGACTCCTGGGAAATCCTCAAAAAGAATCGATCGTTGGTTGCCCTCCCCTGATAAATCGCCTTGAAAAGGAGGCCATTCACGAATTGGGACATACCCTCGGACTTAAACACTGTGTGGATCCCGACTGCGTCATGAACTACTCTGTCGGACTCGATTGTGCCGATCGAAAATTCTCTTTCTTCTGCCCTGCCTGTCGGGACCTCATGCTGTGGAATCTTGGTATAGACATATTTCTGAAGACCTAGCCCGGATATTTCATAAATAACTTGCTGCGACCAAGGATATGGCCGTCCTTCCTGGCGTCCTCGGGCGTCGGCCCCTGCGACGTACCATTCAGGTACGCCTCGGAACCAACGCCCTGCGGTTGCCCGGTGGGACGTCCATCTTCATGGTCTCGCAACAGCAATTCATGAAACATCTGGGCTAGTAGAAGGCAATTAATCCCTCTGTTGCCAGTTACCTCATCACCTTTGGTCATAGTCGCAAATTTCAACACTTTGCCTCTGCCAACCATTTAATAAGTCAATTTGCTGGACTTCATCAGCCATACCTTCATTCTGGCTAGCGCAAAAAGGAATTTGCTACACTTACTTATCCATCTTTTTTTCTTGCAGTAACCCTCTTCCCTTATATGTGGTATTTATCCACAATGTGTTGGATTATACCTCTTACAAATTTTATCTATTAATATCAAAGCATTAAGAAACATAAATTATTTTAGTGTGGACTTACGCCACACTCACACCTAAAAAACCCTTTCCTCGCATGGAAATAATCTCAATATTTTCAAATACTTATATGTAAATTGTCTATTTGGCACACCCTTTGCTCTTAAGTAATTCAAAACCTAGTCAACACTTTTTGATTTTAATATGTATTTTTCAAAGGAGGTTTCGACATGGCAAAGAAAAGCGAGATGTCAGGGTTCAAGGCTGTGCCCAATGGTGAGGAAAAATGCATCTGGATGGAGGCCGGAGTTATTGACTATAAATTGTGTAACTACTACTACAACTGTAATGCCTGCCCCTTTGACAAGGCCATGAAGCAGGCCGCTGATAAGAATGTGGCAACACGTCTTCAGGGTCTGGAACCCAAGGGCAAGAAGGCCAATATCATCTCTTGGCAAGAAAAAATGAAAAAAAGGCCAGGGCTGCAGCGTGAGTGCCGCCACAGCTTAACTGGAAGGACCTCCTTCCGGCTCTGCCCCTATGAATACGAGTGCTCCACCTGCGAGTTCGATCAGATGTTAGAAGATAGCTGGCAGATGCAAATCCCTGCTCGCCTGACCCGCATCCCCCAGGTGGATGGCTATGGACTCCCTGAGGGTCATTTCTTCCATATGGGTCATGCTTGGGCCAGAATTGAGCATGGTGGTCGCATCCGTATTGGACTGGACGACTTCGCCTTGAGAATCTTTGGCCCTATGGATTCTTTAGATCTGCCCCTGACCGGTGAAGAGGTCAAGTTTAGCGAGATCGGCCTTGCCTTTAAAAGAGCCGGTAAAGAGGCTCAAGCCCTTTCCCCCCTGTCAGGAGTCATTGCCGCTGTTAATTATCAGGTCACCAAAAATCCTACTGTGGTCAAGGAGCAGCCTTATAACGAGGGTTGGCTAATGGTGCTGGATCCCACAGAGATGAAAAAAGATCTGAAGAATTTACTTTACGGCCAGGAAAGTTCCGAGTGGCTTCAGGCGGAGCATCAGAAGTTGGTTGAGATGGTCAGTGCCGTGGGGCTCACCTACGCCGATGGTGGTCCCATTGACGACGTCGTCGGCAAAGTGCCCGACCTGTCCTGGGAAAAGTTGACTCAAGAATTTCTGCGCACCTAAGTGTCCCCCACTGAGGAACAAAAAACCCGACTGGAACAATCCAGCCGGGTTTTTTGTTCGGGAATAATGGAATGATGGAATATTGGATGATTGGCTGGCTATTCCACCCGACAATCGAAGAATCGAAATTCGAATCACGAAACAATGCCTGATGTGCGATGTGTGATATGTGATGTGAGATTCCACATTTTTCTTCGGATTTAGTATCCCACATCTCAGATATCACATCTCACGCCCAACTCCACATTGTTTAGAAACTGGAACCCCGTCTAGCTCGACCTCTCGTCTCGCCCGTCTCGCTCTGTGCTTAGCGCAATGCGCCTTCCCACTCCCCTTCCTGCCACTTAGCGGCATCAGCTAGCTGGTAGAGCAACCTTGCCGATTTTTCGTCCCGATGTTCGAAGGCCTGATCGCGAATGAAACTGTACATCTCAAGAGTTACCTGATCCTGATCCTCGACTTTGCCAAACTTCTTTTCAAAAATACAATAGGAAAGGTAAGATTCAAAATCACTTACAGTCGGTTCATTCTGACATCTTTCAAGAAATGTTTTAAATTCCATGAAACCTCCTCTTTGAACATTGGATAATTTCTCTAACCCCCTAAAGGAACTGGGCAATTTACAAGTTATTATCTGGTGCCTCCCTCCGCTCAGTGGTGCAGCACACCCCGGGTGGTATCTTCAAGTGACCACCGCGACAAGAGGATTCTCACTTTCCAGTCCTTCCTCTGGCAAGTATAACAAAAAGCTGAAGGTGCCCAAAGAAAATATCGCCCTCCCTCTCAGAGTTTGGCTGCTCAGCTGCCTCTCTGCCTCAAGACCACTATCTTTGCGAAACCATAACGGATATACTATAATGCAAAATTCAGCCAAATCACTCCGGTCGCTTTGAGTGGTTTCATCTCAGTGAGGCCAATCTCCTTTGTCGCCAAAAGCTCAAGACTGGTAGTGCTTACTGGTTTGAAGCTTTTTAATTTGACTGCTAGATTTTTATCAACAAGGATGTATAGATGGAACCTCGAGATACTAGTAGCCTGTCTAAGACAGCAGCCTCAAAGGAAACCTCCTTCTTTACCGACCTGGATTTACATGCAGATTACACCCACTTTGCTGAATTTCCAGACCCCATAGTGGTGGCTGATAAGCACCGGCGAATAGTCTACCTGAATCTGGCGGCAGAGGAACTTCTGGGGTGCTCGCTCGACCAGAGAGAACACCCGCCCTTCTTTGCTGATATCGTGGAGATGGAAGAAGATAGCTCTCAGCATTGCTTCATTGACCAGTGTGTGAACCAAAGGAGAAACCTGGACCGGATGGTTTTTCGCGGGCGTAATCCTCAAGGAGATAAACTTTCTCTGGTCGTCAGTGCCACCCTGATAAAAGACAAGAAGGGAGAACCTGCAGGTTGCTTTGCCATACTCAGGGATATTCAGGCGGATCTGCAAGCTCAACCTGAGATTCAGAACCAACTCGCCACCCTCAAAAACATCCTTGACCGTTTTCCCACTCCCTTTTTCACCGTAGACCCAGACCTTACCATCACCTACATGAACCATCTGTTGGAAGAGCTTACGGGTTTCACCCGAGAGGAAGTGGTTGGCAAGTTGACCTGCGCCAATGTGCTCAACACTGTGCAATGTCACAGCGAAGATTGCCTGTTGAGGCAAGCCATGGAGGGCCGACTGCCCATTGCCGGGGTACGACGGGTGATCCAGGACCGCGAGGGTAGAGAAATCCCCGTGGTGGTCCAAGCCTCCATCATTACCGATTCAGCCGGCAAGGTCATTGGCGGTTTCGAGGCTATCCGCGATATTACTCCTGTTGTGGAGGCGGAACAAAAGATCGCCCAGCTCACGGAAATGACCCAAGAGGGCATTCTCATATTGGACGAGAGTCAGAAAGTCATCTTTGCCAACTCCAATATGGCTGGGATCGTGGGAATCCCTAAAGACCAACTAATGGGTATGAAAGTGAGCGACTTTCTCTCTTCCCAGCACCAGAAAATGATCGTGGATCTCCAGGAAGATGTGGATTTTGAAGAGCACGATCACTTACGTTTTTGCAGCACCATCCAGCCTGCAGACGTCCCTGCTACAGATCAACGGAGCTTTGAGACTTGCATGGCTGTCTCTCGTGTGGGCAAGAGCGTTTTGACCTACATTTACTTTCGAGACCTCACGGAGAGAATTGACATTGAACGCCAACTCCGCAAAGCCAACAGTTTCCTCAGCAACATTATCCAAAGTTCGGTAGATGGCATCGTGGTGGTTGACACCAGTGGTAATGTGCTGGTTTTTAACGAGGGTGCTGAACGCATTCTCGGCTACAAGGCTGAAGAAGTTATAGGTCACCCGGAAGTTTTTCAACAGTTCTACGATCCCGAAATAGCCAGGGAAGTGATGCGGCGAATGCGCAGCAGCGACTACGGCCCTCCGGGCAAATTGAGCACCAGCCGCATCAACTTTATCCGCAAGAGCGGCGAGAAAATTCCGGTAAATTTTTCCGCTGCCATCATCAAAGAGGGCGGTCGAGAAATCGGCAGCGTCGGCATATTTTCTGACCTCCGCGAACATGAGCG
>JASFKF010000111.1:0-6058 GCA_050118775.1 Syntrophobacterales bacterium | reverse complement strand
TAAGATATTTAACCCATTCTTCACCACCAAGGACACAGGCACCGGACTTGGCCTGGCCATGACGCACAAGATCATCCAAGAGCACGGCGGCGATATCGAGGTTGACAGCTTGGTTGGCAAGGGAACTACCTTTACCCTGACGATTCCTGGAGTGCAAGGCTGAACTATGCCCACAATAGTGGTGCCACTGTACATGATCATAGGCATGCCACAATTGTCCTTCCCCAATCAATCAAAGTTTAAATAATGCCCATTTCCCATATTTAGAGCCCTCTTCCCCATCGGTGGTTCTAATTTTCGACTCTGGCATTATCTTTGCTGAGCATGTAAGCGAAGCATCCTATATAGGAGAGGAGGGTGTGAAATGGCTTATCTAGACAAGGAAATAGTGGTGGTGGATGATGACCGGGGGATTCTGGAGTCATTTGATGCAATGCTTGGGGATGATTATTCGTTGGTGACGCTTGATAACGGATTTGAAGCCATTGAGTATGTAAAATCCCACAAACCTCGACTGGTCTTTCTTGACATAAAAATGCCAGGTATGAATGGTATAGAAGTCCTTAAAAAGTTGAGGCAAGACAAGGTGGAAGTTGCAGTGGTCATGGTAACAGCTACGACCCAATCTCATTACGAGAGCGAGGCGGAGAATTTGGGCATAACTGCTTATCTGCGTAAGCCCTTTGAAATTGATGAAGTGGAGGATATCACAAAACGAGTGCTACATTGACGATTTCGGATTGCGGATTTAGATCCTAGATTTCGCATTGAAATTTTAAGTTTTTTCAATCCGCAATCCGACATCCCAAATCCGCAATCTAGTCCTTCTTTAGGCATTCCTCCAGAAAATCCTGCCAATGACGGAAATATCTAGACCCGCCTACCACATAAGTGTCGTTGTGTCCCGACTCGGAAACCAAGTAGAATCTTTTTGGGGCCTGGGCAGTCTGATATAGTCGTTGGGCCATCTCTAAGGGAATAGCTTCGTCGTATTCACCATGTATGAAGAGCAGGGGCTCTTGGATCAGGTGAATCTTACCTATGTTGTCATAAGAGGACTGGGTGAGCTCGGGAGGAATCGCTCCCAAAAAATAGCGCTTCAACATGTCTTGGGAGGAGGTAAAAGCAGCCTCGAGCACCACGCCAAGACACGGTTCGCTGCCAGCCAGATCCACAGCCAAGGCCGTACCCAATGAACGACCGAAGAGCAGAATGTCAGTTGGCTCAACCATGCGCTCCGCCACCAGATAGTTCCAGGCACCTTTGGCATCCAGGTAGGTGCCAGCCTTGGAAATATGGCCAGCGCTCAGGCCAAACTCCCGGTAATCAAAGATGAAAATTGAGATATTAAGATAGTGGTGAAGGAGTGCCAGATTTTCCAGTCTGTGGCTTATATTTCCGGCATTGCCATGAAACCACAGAAGGGTAATGTTTTCCTCAGGATCAGTGGAGGGCACGAACCAACCATGCAAGCGAATACCGTCGGCAGCTAGGAAAAAAACATTCTCGTACTCTAGACCAAAGTCTTCTGGTGTTCCCTCCAGTTGCCTTAAGGGGAAAAAGATCAAACCTTTTTCAGAGAGCATAGGGTCAGTCCAGGGTCAGGTTACAATGCAGAGTAGAAAAGCAGAGAAGCTTAGCTGTTACTAAATTCTAAGTCCCAAAAAACAGATGTGGGATGTGGGATGTGCGATGTGAGATTAAACATTTTCCTAAGATTTACCATCCCACATCTCATATCTCACATCTCATATACAAGGATCTAGGGCTCCGGTTGCAGAATTTTTTTGGTCTTCTCAACTAAATCTCGGAGCGATTCGCCACTCATCCAGTAGGGGTGAGCCTTGTCGTTACCTTTAAAGAACCAGAGCAACCCCTTTTCTGTTTTCTCGGAGGGAACTTCTGAGAGGAAAAAAGTTCCGAGCTTTTCCTCCTTTTCAGAATAGAGAACCAAGTTTAACTGTCTGTCTCCAGTGGGTACCTCTTCCTGCGGAAGGCTGCCGGGTAAGTACTCCAATTCCTGCATCTTCCACAGTAAAGAATTGACCTGCCAGTTTTCAGGTTTTTGCCTGCTGTCGCCAGCCTCCCACTTCCATTTCTCTCCCTGGAGCTCCAGACGACCACTATCATCATTCAGTTTCAAC
This sequence comes from Syntrophobacterales bacterium, assembly GCA_050118775.1. Lineage (GTDB taxonomy): Bacteria > Desulfobacterota > Syntrophobacteria > BM002 > BM002 > BM002. The sequence continues at coordinate 3,914 of JASFKF010000111.1, read as the reverse complement.
CCCACACCCTTTATCTGATTTAAGTCGAAAGCGAGCAGAGTGCGGTCCTCCAGGTCGCTAAGACTAAAAGGGAGCTGTTCTAGCAACTTCTCGTCCACCAGGGCAACCCCTGGCAACTCTCCTCCTCTGGCATAAATACCCTCTGCATTTTTAGTTTTACCCAGTAGTAGAGTATTAGTCTTGTCTTTAGAGACAAGGCTAATTCTGATCCTGGCAGGATCAAGACCAAGTTGAAGGAAATCGGTTTTTTCGTTGTCCAGAAACCTTTTCGCCCGCAACCATATCAAGCGACTGATAAGGCTCTCCACTTTAGAATTTCTAAGGCTGACCTCTGGAAAAGCAGGGGCCTGCCAACTGTCCTTTGTCACTCTGGTCAAAGCAAGTTTTCCCTCAGCCCGCCCAATCTCAATTCGGTCTATCTCGTCACTTTTCAGAGAAAAAAAATTTTTCCTCCGCAAGTCAAAAAGGTTCTTGTTCAGCCCTTGCTCCTGGCTGGCAGCGATTAGGATCACACGATTTTGTTGGTCGCCGGAACCGTAATACTGATTGGCCACAACCGCTTTGCTACCAAGACGCAAATGATGACGCGTGCCATCCGCCAAGAAGGATAGATGAAGCCTTGGGTTGTCAAGACCATAAACCTTAAGGTCTTGAGCTTCAGACTCCACTTCCCGTTCCATTTTAAGAGACTCCAGAGTTGTTAGCAGATTCCCCACGACGAACTCATCGGCGGGAGAATCTATCGGTTCACTTATTTGCCATTGGCCTTGTTTATTAAGGGTTATGGATTTGCCTTCGCCTTGGTCTAATTGTAGAGAAGTGATTTTGCCCTTTTCCACTTGAAAAACGTGGAGGGAGGCCTCTTTCTCTTCGGTGCGAGCATTACGGCGTACTACCTCGAAGTAGTAAAAGTAACCGGCGAGCACTGCAAGAACGGCCAAATAAATAAGGGCAGTTCTAGTTTTCATCGGTTTTTTCTCCGCAGCCTGAATACTGTCAACCCGGATGCCAACACTACCGCTGGCATCAAAAACAGCCCCAGCCAAAACAAAAGCTGGCTCTGAAAACGACTGAGAGTTAGTGGAGTTCCCGAGGTCTTAGGTCGTTCCACGGTGATGAGGTTTTCCTGCTGGGCTAGGTAGTTGATTGAATTCAGGAAAAAGTCGGAATTTCCCTGCAGATTGAAGTAATTGTTGCTGACAAAATCGCTGTCGCCAAATACTAGGATTTGGGCCTGGCCTCCTGAGTCTTTAGCTTCAGAGGTTTTACCATCCCTCTGCTCATTTTGACCATCCTCTGAGCTTCTGTTTGAGATAGTGACGACTGCCGCAACATTGATTGGACCCTTTTTGTCTTTGGCCTGGTCGTATTTGGGTGGCTCCGGTTGGCCAAACTTGAACTCGGTTTCAGACCAACTATAGGGCGAGGTAGAGGCGAGCTCGGTCATATCGACGGAGGAAGGAATCTCCTCAGCTGAATCAATAGATCTTGCGGTGGGAAAAAAACAGGCAACGTTAAAGCCATCGGTAATCTTGTGAAAACTATACTCAGTAATAACTGGGATAAGATAGCTGGCACCAAAGACCCTACTCATGGTGTCCACAATGATGTCAGATGAAATAGTGATTCCATAAGAGTTGAGAAAGTCAACCAGACCAGCGTCAGAAAATGGCTCAAGTAGCAGCATCAAACTGCCATCTCGGCCGAGATATTGACGCAAAGCCTCTATTTCAGAGGCCATCAAAGGTTTTTTGGGATCAGCGACGACCACGAGAGCAGCGTCACCGGGTATATTAGGGACTACCAGCAGGTTGAGCGACTTTACCTGGAAGTTTTCTTTCTCAATGGCAGCCTTGGCCGTGGAATAACCGTTCTTGTCAAGATTGCTTATGTCCCTGTCCCCATGACCAGTCAGAAAGTAAACTACCTTTTGTTTTTCCTGCGTCACTTTCAAGATAGCGTTGGTAATGGACTCTTCATCAGCGGTGGTTATGGTTTGTGTTTTGCCGGAACCCTCCAAGACCAAGGTTCCGTAGGTGCGAATATTGTAGTGTTTGGCCAGGCTGGGCTCCCGGTCTGGATCGATAAGCTGATAGTTGATCTTTTTGGAGTAATATCTATAGGTCTCGAGCAAGTCACGGGTCTGGTCCCTGTTGGGGTCAGCTTCCTGGTAAAACATTTTGATATTAATCTCGTCATTGAGAGCTTTGACAACCTTTTGTGACTGCTCTGAGATGCTGTATCGTTTACTTTCAGTTAGATCCAGCCGCAGTGGATGGCGTTGACCAATAAGGGCCACAAAGGTCAAAATGCCAAGGAAAGCAACAAAACCCAGGGCGGTACTGGAAAATATGGCAAGTTTGCCGGGCTTCTTAGTCATCTGTGAACTACCCCCTCCATTGACGAGATTCCAAAATCCTCAGCGTGGCAAACAAAAAAAGTAAAATAAAAAGAAAATAAAAAAGAACGTCTCGCGAATCCAGAATTCCTTTGGCAAAATTGTCGTAGTGGGTAAACAAGGATAGATACTTGAAAAGACTCCCCAGGACGGGGCCTACCAAAGATTCGCTCCAGCCAATGATCCAAAGAAGTAACAAGGCTCCGAAAGCAGTAGTTGCGGCAATTATCTGATTTTCAGTAAGTGATGAGGCAACAAGGCCCAGGCTGACGAAAGCACTGCTCATTAGCAACAGACCGAGGTAGCCGCCCACGATAGTCGCCCAGGGGGGATCTGTGAGAATTTCCAACAACAGCATGGCAGGAAAAGTTCCCAGCAAAAGAAGAAGCAGGACCGAAACCCCAGCTCCAAACTTTCCCAGCACGGCACCTCGATCAGAGATGGGATAGGTGAATAGCAGCTCTGCGGTGCCGGTCTTTTTTTCTTCGGCAAAGAGCCTCATGGTTATCAGTGGCACCATGAGCAAAAGAATAATGCTAATGCTGGCGAAGAATGGCTCGAGTACCATGTCCGTGAGGTTGAGCTGCTGAGAAAGGAAGGGATTCGTACCTGCCTGAAAACTTAGAAGTGAGTAGTAGGCTACAGATGAGTAGAAAAAATAGCCAACCAGGGCCAGAAATATGAAGGCAACCACGTAGAATATTGGTGAGGCGAAGAGTCTATACAGTTCCTTGCGGTAGACAACCCAAAATCCTTTCATTCTTGCTCCTCCCCAGGCTCTTCATCAGTCACTAACTGCATGAAAATGTCCTCCAGGCTCAGGTCCTGCAATTTGAGTTCTCGAAGGTGCCAGCCATGTTCCACCACTGTGCGAGCCAACTCAGGGCGCAAGTCTTGTCCGCGCTTGCTCTCTATTAAATAAATGGATTCGCTGTTTGCGGGTTTAACCGCCAAAACTCCAGCGAGTTCCCCTATTTTAGCTATAATCTCTGATCTGGGTCCGTCAACCTCTAGATAAACCTGCAGGTTCCTCTGGAGTTGAGTTGTAAGATTTGCAGGGGTATCAGTGGCAATTATTTGCCCGTTGTTAATAATCAAGATGCGCTGACAAAGCTGGCTTACCTCAGGAAGGATATGGCTACTTAAGATGATGGTGCGTTCAGTGCCCAAATCTTTAATCAGGGCGCGAATTTCCACTATCTGGGTAGGATCCAAACCTATGGTGGGTTCATCTAAGATAAGGATCGGCGGATCATTTAAGAGCGCCTGGGCAATGCCGATGCGCTGCCGATAGCCTTTGGACAAATGTGCGATAATTCGACTCGCTACAGAGGTGATCGCACATATCTCCATAACCCGGTCAATTTCTTTTCGGGCACGGGAGCGGGCTACCCCCTTTGCAGTGGCAGCAAATTCAAGAAAACGGCGAGTTGTCATATCCAAGTAGAGCGGCACATTTTCCGGAAGATAGCCAATCTTAGTACGCACTTCTAGGGAGTTCTGTTGACAGTCCAGC
>JASFKF010000110.1:0-6097 GCA_050118775.1 Syntrophobacterales bacterium | reverse complement strand
ACCGCGGCACTGGCCCACTACTCTCATCCTAAGTTGCGCTCACATTTTGTGTCCAATATCGACGGTACCCATTTGGCGGAAACACTTAAGCGAGTCAGTCCTCAAACCACCCTATTTATTATCGCCTCCAAGACCTTCACTACCCAGGAGACCATGACCAACGCCATCTCCGCCAGGGAGTGGTTTCTTGCTGAAGCCAAGGATGAAGGGGCAGTTGCCAAGCATTTCGTCGCTGTTTCCACTAACACTACTGAAGTGTCCAAATTCGGGATCGATCCGAATAATATGTTTGAGTTTTGGGACTGGGTAGGTGGTCGATATTCATTGTGGTCTGCCATTGGCCTGCCGATTGTTCTTTCAATTGGCATGGCCCGCTTCGAAGAACTTCTGAGTGGGGCCCACAAGGTTGACGAGCACTTTCGCACGAGACCTTTTGATAAAAACATCCCGGTGATTATGGGATTACTGGGAATCTGGTACAACAATTTCTTTGGTGCCGAGACCCATGCCATTTTGCCCTACGACCAGTACATGTACCGCTTTCCAGCCTATTTTCAGCAAGGTGACATGGAAAGCAATGGCAAGAATGTGACCAAGGATGGAGAGAAGGTAAACTACTCAACCGGCCCCATCATCTGGGGCGAGCCGGGAACCAACGGGCAGCACGCCTTCTATCAACTCATTCATCAGGGTACCAAGCTGATCCCCTGCGATTTTCTGGCTCCGGCTCAAAGCCACAACCCCATGGGCAACCACCACACCATTCTCATCGCCAACTTTCTGGCTCAGACCGAGGCGCTGATGAAAGGAAAGACTGAAAAAGAAGTGAGAGCGGAACTCACAGCTTCAGGACTGTCTGGAGATGAGCTGGAAAGTCTTGTACCGGCCAAGACTTTCGAGGGGAACAGGCCCTCTAACTCATTTCTTTTCAAGGAACTCGCACCAGAAACACTGGGCTCGCTCATAGCCCTCTATGAACACAAGATATTTACCCAAGGAGTCATCTGGAAGATAAACTCATTTGACCAGATGGGTGTGGAGCTGGGCAAGCAGTTGGCTAAAGTGATCGAGCCGGAACTCGAAGGCGACGGGGCTATATCTTCCCATGATTCCTCCACCAATGGCCTGATCAATTATTTTAAGAGAGTGCGAATCGAACTCCAATAAATCCTCACAATCGCGGAGCGCGGGCTAGTAATAAAGGGATAAGATAAAGTGGCTGACTTCGATAGAGTGAGAACCATTCTCACAAGAATCTACGGCGAGAGGGAAGGGGAGTCGGCCTCAAAAAGGATCGTGCCCTTGATAGAGAGCGCTAAAATCCAAAAAAGTAAAGGAGAAGGATATTTTTCCCAAAAAGATGTAGTGTTGATAATCTATGGTGACTCTCTATTGGGGGAAGGGGAAGCTCCCCTGGTCACTCTTTATAATTTTGCCAACACTTATCTAAAGGATGCAATCTCTACCATCCATTTTTTGCCCTTTTTCCCATGGTCTTCAGATGATGGCTTCTCCGTCATGGATTTTTTCGCCATCAACCCAGAGCTTGGGTCCTGGGAGGATGTAGTTGCCATCGGGCACGATTTTCAGCTCATGTTTGATTATGTGGTGAACCATTTCTCTTCTGAGGGAGAATGGTTCGAAAATTACCTTGCCGGTAAAGATGGGTACCTAGATTTTGCTATTGAAGTGAATCCGGCAACCGATTTGTCTCAAGTTACTCGGCCCAGGTCTCTTCCCCTTTTGAGTGAATACAAAAAGCACGATGGCAGCACCGTGCATTTGTGGACAACCTTCAGCGCCGATCAGATTGATTTCAATTTCAAAAGCCTGGATGTCCTGGAAAAGATGATCGAAGTGCTCCTCTTTTACGTTGAGAAGGGTGCTACCATACTCAGGCTTGACGCAATCGCTTACCTTTGGAAAGAAATCGGCACCAATTGTATCCATTTGAGGCAGACCCACGACATGGTGAAGTTGTTTCGATCTATACTCGATCTGGTTGCTCCGGATGTAATCATTCTAACGGAGACCAACGTGCCCCACGAGGAGAACATCAGCTATTTCGGTGACGGCGGCGATGAAGCCCAGATGGTTTATAACTTCACCCTGCCGCCGCTGCTCTTTTACTCCTTCCATCAAGAGGACACCACGGTCCTGTCCGAATGGGCCAGAGGTCTTGAGCTGGAATCTGAGAGCAATACCTTTTTCAATTTCACCGCATCACACGACGGCATAGGCGTGCGACCCCTGGAGGGGATACTGCCGCCCGAGGAGATCGACAGACTGATTGAGGTGGTTAAGGACAATGGCGGACAGGTGTCGTACAAGAGAAACCCCGATGGCTCGGACAGCCCTTATGAACTGAATATTACTTATGTTGATGCTATCTTGGCAGACACTGAATCTGCTAGAGCGGAGAAATTTCTCGCTTCCCAGGCCATACAATATGTCCTTCCAGGGGTGCCGGCTACTTATATACATAGCATGCTCGGTTCACGAAACTGGTTGGCAGGGGTGAAACAGACTGGCAGGGCGAGAACAATCAATCGGCAGAAATTAGATGTTGAAGCGGTGGTGTCAGAATTGAATGATCCAAATTCCTTCAGGGCAAAGGTCTTTTTTCCCTATATTAATCTGATCAAGACCAGGAAAGAGCAGGAAGCTTTTCATCCCAATGCTCATTTCAAAATCCTGGGGGTAGATCCGAGAGTGTTCGCCATAAAGAGGTATTGCGAAGGGCAAACCATCTATGCCCTGACCAATGTCTCCTCAACAGAAGTTTCCCTTTCTTTGTCGAGCCATGACATTCCAGAAGAGATGGAAGATTTGATTTCAGGAGAGAAATTCAAAGCCGATTCCTTCACCTTGAGACCTTATCAATACATGTGGTTGAGTTAGTTGCCTATTTACTTCTACCGGTATTCGAGTAAAATGCAAAAGGCTTGGCAAAAAAGATCATCCCTATGGTCTTACCCAATTAATCAGATTAATCAGACCAAGAGATAGATAAAAAATTATGCGGAGTTCAGTCCGCCTTTCGTTACCCTGGAGGTGATTTGATGTTTCATTCTATTTCCGGCAGGAGCACATTTCTCGCTTTCACCCTTTGCTTACTTGTCCTGATCCTGGCAACTTTTGGCTGTCGCAAGGAGGAAAAGCCGCCGGAGGTCATCCGCTCGATTCGGTGGACCAAGGTGGCCGAGACCTCAACCAAGCAGGTAAGAATGATCTCAGGTACAACCAAGCCCGTGGACCAGACAGCCCTCAGCTTTGCCGTGGCTGGGACGGTTGAAAAGGTTGAAGTTAAATTGGGCGAGGAGGTCAAACAAGGGCAAGTTCTGGCCGAGCTAGATCAATATCCTTTCGTGCTCAGGGTCAGAGACGCAGAAGCCGAACTTTCAAAAGCCCAGGCCATCGTGGTTGAGAGGCGAGCCAACTACGAGCGATATGTTGCTCTCTACGAGTCCAACAATGCCAGCAAGGCCGAATTGGATGAGGCCAGGGCAAGTTTCGATAGTGCCAAGAGCCAGGTAAAGGCGGCAGAAGCTCAACTGGGGCTGGCACGCCGCGATCTGCGCAAAACTAAATTAAAGGCACCATTTGACGGTACTATTTCTGTGAAAGAGATTGAGCCATTCGTTGAGGTCCCCGTAGGCAGAGCCGTTTTTGGATTAGATGGAGTGGAATCGGGCTTCGAGGTCTCTGCGGCCGTGCCTGACTCGGTTCTCATAAGTCTTTCCGTGGGTGATGAGGCAGATGTTGTCTTCCCCACCGCGAACAATCGCAGGGTGCGTGGGGTGATAACCGAGCTAGGGTCGAGATCACGAACTGCCAGCACCTACCCGGTGACCGTGCGACTGAAGGAGCAGTTTCCAGCGCTCAGGTCGGGAATGTCAGTGGATGTTGCTTTCGAGTTTATCCCGGAGTCCGAAACAGGGGAGCCAATAGTGACTGGCCTTAAAGTCCCTCTGACAGCGTTTCTTGTGGGAGCAGGAAAAACACACTTTGTTTTCGTTTATGATGAGAAGAGCTCCACAGTCAAGAAGACTCAAATCAAGGCATTGAATCTTCGCGAAAACGACGTAATCGTTGAGCCTGGTACTCTCAAGGCTGGCGACATCATAGCCACTGCTGGTGCCGCGTTCTTGACCGACGGACTGAAAGTGAACTTGATGAAGGAAGAAAAGAAATGACATTTCGGATTGCGGAATTTTGATTGAGTTTTTGATTAGCATTTCATTACTTTCAATCCGAAATCGAATGGGAGTTTTGAATGAATTTGACCGGTTTCTCGCTCAATAATTCACGGTTGGTGATGCTTTTAGTGGCACTGCTTACGGTCGCCGGCCTTGGCATGCTTACGAACTTCCCCAGCAAGGAGGACGCTGTTGTTACCATCCGGGATGCGGTGGTGACCACCTATTTCCCCGGCATGTCCCCTCGCCGGGTGGAGGATCTCATCACCCGCAAGGTGGAGGAATATATCCGCCAGATGCCCGAGGTAGAGGACATCTACGATGTCAAGTCCGCTACCGGGGTCTCCATCGTCTACGTCAAGGTGTACGACAGTTTTTTCGATATGGATCAAATCTGGACTGACCTGCGTAACAAGATGGATGATGTCAGGCCAGAGCTGCCGGAAGGAACCATTGGCCCCTTTGTTGACGACGAGTTCGGCGATGTGTCCGTGGTCCTTGTCGCTCTGACAGCCGAAGGCTTTTCCATGGCCGAGATGCGTGATGTTGCGAGGGATATGCAGGACGATTTTTATACCATCCCGGGCATTCGCAAGGTAGGGCTTCATGGCGTGCAGAGTGAGAGGGTATTTCTGGAGATATCCAATGCCCGCCTGGCACAATACGGACTCAGCCCCACCGAACTTTCTCAGACTCTCATGAAGCAAAATATAATCTTGCCTGGGGGATCTATTGATACCGGCTCGGTAGAATTGGTGGTTGAGCCTTCGGGGAATTTCGAGAGCGTCGAGGACATCGGGAATGTTGTCATCAGGCTACCCTCATCCAACCAGGTCGCCTACCTGAAAGATATTGCTACGGTGAAGCGAGCCTACATCGATCCGCCGGCGCAGAAAGTTTACTACAAAGGGAAGCCCGCCATCATCCTTGCCGTGGAACAGATGGAGACAGGGGTGAATGTCCTGGATTTCACTCCCCGGGTTAAGCAAAGAGTGGAGGAGTGGCAAAACCAGCTGCCCATCGGTTATCAGGTGGACGTTGCATTCTATCAGGCAAAGTATGTAGCGGAGTCGGTCAACGGCGTGGCCATGAACCTGGTGCAGACCTTGGTCACTGTGCTTGCTGTGGTGATGATTTTCCTGGGGTTGCGTACCGGGCTCATCGTAGGAACCATTGTTCCCCTTACCATGATTGTTACTCTCGTCTGGATGCGGGTCTTGGGTCTGGAGCTCCACCGGATTACCCTGGCAACCCTGATCATATCCCTGGGGCTTTTGGTGGACAACGGCATCGTTATGGCTGAGGAGGTAGGGAGGCGCATGCTGGAAGGTGAGGAAAGAAGGGATGCGGCCATCAATGCGGGCAAAACCCTGGCCCTGCCGCTGCTTACCTCAACGCTGACCACGATCCTGGCATTTGTACCTTTGGCCATGGCTCCCAACGTCACCGGAGAGTATTTGAGCTCCATGGCCACGGTGATCGCCATCACCCTCCTGACCTCGTGGGTTCTTGCCAATATGGTAACCCCGCTGAGCTGCTACTGGTTCTTGAAGCCCAAGGCTCTCACCGAAGAGGAAATACAAGCGCAGTACCAAAAACGCATGTATCAGATATACAAGAGGATTTTGACCTTCGCTTTGAACAACCGAATAGTTGTCCTCGGCGTGGTGGCAGGTCTGATGTTTGGGGCCATCACCCTCATGGGTCTGGTGAGGAAGCAGTTCATGCCCGACTCTGAACGGAATCAGTACATGATTTATTTAGATGTTCCGGCCGGTTACGGCTCCAACTCCATGGACCGGACAGCGGTTCGTTTTCTCGAATGGCTCGAAGACGAAAAGGCCAATCCGGAGGTAACCAGCACCATTGCCTATGTAGGATACGGTGGACCACGGTTT
>JASFKF010000109.1:0-6099 GCA_050118775.1 Syntrophobacterales bacterium | reverse complement strand
AGGGAAGGTTTTGGAACGGGCCAAAGAGGTTTTGGTTGAATCAGGATTTGCTTCGGAAAAGGTTTCCACCATTTATGAGGAACAGTGTCATAACCCTGCCAGCTCAATGTATAAACTCGCCACCTTTGAAGACTTTGAAACGCTCGCTCTGGCGCGAGGAGGGGCCTCTACAACGCCAAAAGAAATGATGGGATCGGTCACTTATCGGCTTGCCAATCTAGCAGATGACCGGGTCCTCTGGGTGGTAGATCCGCGATTCCTCTCCCAGGACGTCCTGGTAACTCTCGTAGGAGCGGACATTAGCCGGAGAGTTATGGAACACACAATTCGATATTTCTCACATCTGAAAGAGAGTAGATTTACCCTATTTCACGTGATCCCGCCGGTACCTCCCCAGCTCTATGAATCCTCATACTGGGTGTATACACCTAACTCAAACGATAAGAAAAGTTTGGAGGAAATGGCTCTGTGGATGGAGGATTATGCGAAAGAAGTTGAGAAGATAGCCAATGAAGGCAAGGAAATACTCATCAGGGAAGGGGTCCCTGAGGGGAACGTGGTGATCAAGTTACAGGCTCAACAAAAGGGAATCGCCAGAGATATTCTCAGAGAACTTGAAGAAGGTAGATACGGTATCTTGGTATTAGGCCGCAAAGGCTTCAAGGACATCAAACAGTTTGGCCTGGGCAGTAAGGCCAATAAACTGCTCCACACCGCCCAAGCCCATCTCATTTGCTTGATCAATTGATAGGCTATCAAAACTCTCCCAAAGAAATCTGATTTTGGTACCAGAAGATGGTCGCCTTTATGGCCTAGGTAAGGAGCAAATTGATAAAGTAGGGTGCTCTTGAGCAGATTGGGGGATGATTCTTAACTTTTCTCTCCCTCTAACACCCTTCTTATGGTCTCACCGATGTCACGCGTAATGATAGGCTTCATAACAAATTCCCGAATGCCCATGGCTTTGGCTTTTTCTTGGTCGATTAGCTCGCTAAATCCGCTGCAGAGGATTACCGGAATATCAGGCCGGATGCGCATGAGTTCCTGGGCCAGTTCTGCTCCTGTAATATTCGGCATGGTTTGGTCAGTGATAACCAGATCGATTTGCTCCGGTTGGGAGCGGAAGATTTCCAGGGCCTCCCTCCCGTCGGTGCTAATAATTACCTCATAGCCCAACCGCTCCAACATCTTTCTTCCCATTTGTACTACACCCTCTTCATCATCAACAAAAAGTATTCTCTCCTTCCCCTGGGAAAGTGGCAGCAATGGCTCAGTTGAGGGGATCAACTCGACCTCAACCTTAGGGAGGAAGACGTGAAAGGTAGTCCCCTTTCCTGGTTCGCTGTAGACGGTAATCTCGCCGCGATGACTCTTGACGATCCCATATACCATCGCCAGTCCCAAACCGGTACCCTCCCCAGGTCCCTTGGTGGTAAAGAAAGGATCAAAAATGCGCTCCCTGACCGTCCGCTCCATGCCGTGTCCCGTATCGCTTACAGTCAGTCTCAAGTAAGGTCCCGGGCCCAGGTCCGGATATTGGGCCGCGGTCTCATAATCGAGATGCACATCAATGAGACCCACTTCCAATCTGCCGCCTTTCTCTCTCATGGCATGGGCCGAATTGGTGCAAAGGTTCATGAGGACTTGATGAATTTGAGTGGGATCGGCCAAGATCATGCCTGATTCGGTAGCGATATTCTCCCGGATCTCTATGGTCTTGGGAATGGACGCTCGCAGCAGTTTAAGAGCCTCCTTGACGATGGGAGCGATCTGCAGAGGTCTTCTTTCCTGGTCGGTCTGACGACTGAAAGTAAGGATCTGCTCCACAAGACCTCTTGCGCGAAACCCCGCCTTGAGTACCTCCTCCAAATCCACCCGCATGGGATTTTCCTCTGAAACTCCATCCAAGAGGATCTCCGCATAGCCAATGATGATTGTCAGGATGTTGTTAAAATCATGAGCAATCCCTCCAGCGAGGGTCCCGATAGCCTCCATTTTTTGCGCCTGGCGAAGTTGCTTTTCCAGTCGGACAATATGGGTCACATCGCGGCCCACATAGACGTAGTTTATTATAGTGCCAGATTCATCTCGGATGGGGGAAATGGTAGTGTCACATTCATAAAGACCCCCATCCTTCTTCTTATTGATGAGACGGCCCGTCCATATCTGCCCGCGAGCAAGGGTGTCCAAAATCTCCTTGTAGAAAGCCTCGTCCTGTTTTCCGCTATTAAGGATGCGAGGATTCTTACCAGTGACCTCCTCTCGACTGTAACCGCTGATACGTTCAAAAGCTGGATTGACATATTGTATGGTGCCGTCGCTTTGAGTAATGATGATGCTGCCCGCCGCCTGTTCGATGGCAGTTGCCAGACGTACGCGCTCTTTTTCCGCTAGTTTGCGCTCCGTGATGTCTTCCATCACTTCGATGAACCCTGATATACTGCCATCTGGTCTACGCAGTGGAAAGACCTGCAGGCGAACAGGAAAACGACTGCCGTTATCCCTGACACCCTCTGTTTCCACCTCCTCTGCTTGTCCTAAGGCCATGGCCCTTGTGCCGGGACAGTAGGGACAAACCTCTTCCCTTTTGGCAAACTCCCTGTAACATTGTCGACCAACAAACTCGGACACAGGTTTACTAAATAGAATACCCTGTGCACCATTTGTCATGACTATCTTGTAATTTTCGTCTATCAGGGTGATGCCAAGGTCAATATTCTCAACAAGCGATCGATACCGCTCCTCGCTATCGCGCAGAGCTTCTTCTGCCCATTTCCGCTCAGTGATGTCTTTGTCTACGCCGCGGTAACCAATTAGCTCACCCCTTTCGTTCAATAATGGTACGCCGTTGGTTAGCAGGCAAACTGGCTTTCCTTCTTTGGTTAGATTCCAGTTTTCCAACTCAACAATGGGTTTCTTATCAGAGGCAATTTTTTTGAAAACTTCTTCGACCCGCTTTGCCTCCTTCTCCGGCATCAGTTGGAAAGGAGTTTTCCCAATGACTTCTTCAGGATTATATCCAAGAATTTGCTTAACCGTTCCTGATGCAAAAGTGTATATTCCGTCCTTATCAACTTCCCAAATCCAGTCGGCCATACTATATGAGATATCCCTAAAGCGCTCCTCGCTCTTACGCAGCGCCTCTTCGGCTCGCTTGCGCTCAGCGATCTCTCTCTCGCGCTCTTTCACCTTTTCTTCCAACTCCGTTGCTTGGCGAGTCAGAAGTATTTCCCTTTCCTGACTGTAGTCTATTCTTCTTTTCAACTCGGTCGGGGTTACCCTGAGACCTGCGAGAATTTCCGCGTAGACTTCCGAAAGTTCCCTTGCTTCCCTTGGGGTAAATATGATTCCTTGGCTCACGGCTCGATGAGCTGCGGCAGCCCCGATGGACCCAGCAAGAAATCTCTCCATCTCACTGTGGAGCTCTACGAGATCGAGGATGGAAATCAGTTTTTTCCCCTCAATTGCCGCAGTGCGAAGGCTCCTTTCGACAATGGCAGTAGCCTCGGGTTCGGAAAAGTACTGGCTCAAAAGGTCCTGCATTTCTTTTCTTTTCACCGCCAAATCAATGTAGGCTTCCCTGGGCACAGCAGGGCGGAAAGGGGTTATGGTGGCCAGAGCGCCTACAAACTCTTCTGCTAGGCTATCCTCCCCTTCGCTGCCCTTAAAATAAAGAGAGCCCAGAACATAAAACCCTATGTTAAACAACATGGACCAGAAAACCGTGTGGCTCAAGGGATCTATTCCCACCAGACCAAGAAGTTGTTCGGGTCTCAGGGATTCTATTCCCCAGGGACCCCTTACAAGCAGTCCACTGGATATCCAGCCGCTTTTGACAAAGGAGGGGATGAGCAGTGTATAGCCCCAAATCAAAAACCCTGCAATCAGACCCAAGATGGCACCCGCCTTGTTCCCTCGACGCCAAAAGATCGCTCCAAGAATGGCCGGTGCAAACTGAAGCACAGCGGCAAAAGAGATCAGCCCTATGTTTACCAGTATGTACGATTCACCAATTCGCCTTTCAAACCAATAGCCCATGAGAATAAAGCCCGCCACCGCAACCCATCGGCACCTCAACAGGTGGTGCTTCAGGAAGTTCAGCCAGCGGAACCATCCCACAAGGGGTAGCAGGAGATGGTTGGTGATCATGGTGGCCATGGTCATGGAACTGATCATAATCATGCCGGTAGCCGCGGAAAAGCCGCCGATGAAGACCAGCAGTGTCAGCCAGGGTCCGCCGTGAAGGAGGGGTAGTCTGAGAACGAAGGTATCCGCTTGCTGAATGGCGTGGCCCTCTAGCAAACCGCCCACCGCGATAGGGAGAACGAAAAGGTTGATCAAAAGCATATAGAGAGGAAAAAACCACTTCGCGGTGAGGATGTGTTTCTCGTCGCAATTTTCCACCACGGCCACATGAAACTGCCTCGGGAGAAATAAGATAGCGGACATGGAAAGGACAAGGTAACTTGTCCAGGTAAAGTAGGAAGAACCGTCTTTTCCCCCAAAGCGGGTCAGATTTTGAAAAGGACTCTCCGATAAGCGCTGGAAGATGTCGCTGAAACCGTCATACATGAAATAGGTAACGAAGATCCCTACCGCAAGAAAGGCCATTAATTTGACCAGGCATTCAACCGCCAGGGCCATTACCATGCCTTCGTGACGCTCGGTGGGGTCTAGCCGCCTGACCCCCATGATAATCGTAAAGACAACCATGAGTGCAACGACTATCGGACCCACATGAAGTCCGATCCAGGAGGTTGTTGTACCCTTAAAAGTGATAATTGCGAAGGTGGAAATGATCGCTTTTAACTGAAGGGTGATATAGGGCATGACGCCCACCAGGGCGATTACGGTTGCAATTGCCGCAAGGGGCTGTGATTTGTTGTAGCGGGCTGAAATAAAATCAGCGATACTGGTGATACGATGGGTATTTTTAAGCCGGACAAGCTTCCGCAGGAAAGTCCACCAGAAGAAAAAGGTGATGGTTGGTCCTAGGTAGATGGTGAGGAAAAGTAATCCGGAGTTGGCTGCCAAGCCCACGCTGCCATAATAGGTCCAGGCCGTGCAGTAGACCGCCAAGGAGAGGGAATATACTATAGGATGGCGTACCGGACTTCTACCTCTGGCGGATTTTCTTTCTACCCAAAGGGCTATGAGGAACAGAAGCCCCATGTATAAACAGAAGACCGTGATGACTATTATTGGATCAAGCATCGGTTTGGCCTTCGCTTTTTTTGTTCTCTTCGAAGGTGGCCCTGCTGTAGCTCCTGCCCATGAGAAACAACAAGAGAATTGCTATGGCCCAAATGAGAAAAAGGTAGAGGAACATCACCGCTGGCTGCTTCAGCTGAAATATGCCCAGAATGGGCCAATTGAATAAGATGAAACCAAGACAGAAGAGCAGGGGCTGAACACCAGGTTGATTTAAAAGATTGCTAGAGCGTTTCAACTTGATTATCTCCTTGCCCACCTTGTTTAAAAAGCTCCGGATAGTGTTTTTCGGCACAGTCGGGACACAAACCGTGAGAGAACACAGCTTCAGAACGTCTGCTTATAAAATCTTCAATGGGAATCCAATCGTCACCGACTCTAATCCTCTTGCAAAATGAACAGACAGGCAAAAACCCCTCCAGGTATTTAATGCGCTCTAATAGCCTCCCGGTGAAAAAAGTCGTGCAAGCGCATAAAACAACGATCAGAGCGGTTTCAAAGATACTTTCAACCCAATTTATCGGTGTTGCTTTAGCGCCGAAAAAAAGATGAGGAAAATCAAATAATTCATTCGCCCAAAGTATGAAGATTACTATTGCAAAGCCGATTAATTCGGCGAGAATTAACTTCCTTGCTAAGCCTTTCTTGGTCACCTAGTCACCTCTTGTAAGGACATAGCCCTATATAAAAAAGTTTATCACAACTTCAGCAGAACTTCATTTTTATGAAAGAAGCCGCTCCTATGACACCAAAGCGTATCTTGATGTGACAGAGTCAAGTGGAGAGCATGGGAGTCGGTGAGTGTTTCACAAGAACATGGCAAGAATTAAAAAAGTATGGTAACTTATTATTATAACTATATGAAAGCCTGCAATGGACTATTAAGCA
>JASFKF010000108.1:0-6100 GCA_050118775.1 Syntrophobacterales bacterium | reverse complement strand
TGGATGAAATCGGCATTTATACTTGGATACCATGGCGGATGCAGAGTACTCAAAAAATGTCTGCACGTCAAGAAATGCCTTTGCCTCAGTTGTTCCGCCTGAGGCGGATCAGTCGTCCGTTGCTCAGGGGAAATTGTGCGGATGGAAGAAAGTTACTGGTCTGGCCCGATGTTTCATGGGTCGCAGCAAGCGATCCTTGAAACATCAGGGCTAATTACCAAAGACCGGCAATTAGTTTATAATAGGTCAAACTGACACGAAGGACAAAAAGATTAATCTCATGACACAGAGCCACCGTAAACCAAAGCCACCGTGGCTGAGAAAACGTTTTGTCTTCAGCGCCAGCGCAAAGGAAGTCACCAAACTGCTTCAAGGGCTCACTCTACATACAGTATGTCAGGAAGCCCATTGTCCCAACCAGTTGGAATGTTTTGGCAACCACACAGCCACCTTCATGATCCTTGGAGATCATTGTACCCGTAACTGCACCTTTTGTGCCGTAGCCTACGGATCCCAGGAACCCCCGGACCCTGACGAGCCCCAAAGAGTGGCGGAGGCCGTTTCACACCTTGGACTAAAATACGTTGTGCTCACCTCAGTAACCCGCGATGATCTTCCTGATGGCGGCGCTGCTCAATTCGCCTCTACAATCAAGTCCATCCAAGAGATAGGCAATGAAATCACTGTGGAGGTTCTGGTCCCAGATTTCCAGGGTTCGGCCCGGGCTCTGGCAACTGTGGTGACTGCTGAACCTGCGGTTCTAAATCATAACGTGGAAACGGTACCACGGTTATATTCGGCTGTTCGCCCCCAGGCCGACTACGAACGATCTCTGCAATTGTTGGCAGGAGTAAAACGTCTGAACCCTGGCACTGTCAGTAAAAGCGGATTTATGGTGGGGTTGGGCGAAAAGCGTGAGGAAGTGGGCAATCTTATGCGGGATCTTCGCAAGGTAGGGTGTGATCTGCTAACCATAGGCCAATATCTTCGTCCCTCCAAAGACCATCATCCCGTGGTGGAGTACATACCTCCCGATATTTTTCAAACCTACGAGGTGGAGGCCCGATCTCTTGGCTTCCTTGGGGTAGCCTCCGGTCCTTATGTTAGAAGCTCCTACCAAGCAGAGAGTCTTTACAGAAAGGCAAAAGGGATGGAGTTATGAGGCAACACAGCTCCGGGCCGTTGGTCCCTTCCAGAAGGGAGAAATTTCACGGAGTTGTTCTATTATGGGGGGCACTACCTCCAGAATGTAATCGATTTCTTCCTCGGTGTTGTAGAAACTCAAGCTGAAGCGAATGGATCCGTGGGCCGCAGTAAAAGGTACTCCCATGGCGCGTAGTACGTGGGAGGGTTCCAAAGATCCTGAGGTACAGGCAGATCCGGAGGATGCACATATCCCCTTGTCGCTGAGCTTCAAGAGGATGGACTCTCCTTCCACGTATTCAAAGCTAATACTCGAAGTGTTGGGCAGTCGTTGCTCAGCATCCCCGTTAATCATACTATTTCCGACCACTTCCAGAAGACCGTTCTCCAGCTTGTCCCGCAAACTCTTGACCCTCAGATTCTTCTCTTCCAGATCCGTGGCCGCCAACTCGCAAGCCTTGCCAAGTCCAATTATGTAAGGCACGTTTTCAGTCCCACCCCGGCGGCCTTCCTCCTGGTGACCACCGATGACAAAAGGAGCAAAACGCGTACCCCTCCGAACATAAAGCACTCCAATTCCTTTGGGCGCATGAAGCTTGTGCCCTGAGAGGCTCAGCATATCTATGTGGCTTTCGGCCATATTGACAGGAATTTTGCCCACTGCTTGGACTGCGTCCGTATGGAAAATTACCCCACGGCTCTTGGCCAAGGTTGCGATCTCTTCTACTGGGAAGAGAACCCCGGTCTCATTATTGGCCCACATGACACTAACTATGGCGGTGTCATCTGTCATAGCACGGGACACTTCTTCCATGGAGAGAAGGCCATGCCGATCCACTGGCAACTCGGTGACCCGGTATCCTTCCCTCTTGAGATTGGCCACCAGGTTTTTTACCGCCGGATGTTCCACCCTGGTGGTTAACACGTGTCTTTTCTCCGGATTACATTGGAGAGCGCTCATAATTGCTGCGTTATCACTCTCTGTTCCACAGCTGGTAAAGATGATCTCTTGCGGCCGTGCTCCGAGAAGACCGGCTACTCGCTCCCTGGCCTCTTCTACTTTTCGCTGCACCTGTCCACCAAAAAAATGCATGCTCGATGGATTGCCGTAGAGATCAGTAAAATATGGGGTCATTTCCTCAAACACTTCGGGAGCCACCCTGGTTGTGGCATTGTTATCCACGTAAATGGTCTTCATTGCGCAACCTCCTCAACCACGAGGGTGTCAGTGACAAGCTCGCGCAACTTACTCTCCACATAGTGCTTCAGAGTAATGTCCGAGGCCGCACAGGTAGCGCAAGCTCCTTTAAGGGATACCAGCACCCGGTCACCGACAATGTCCACCAATTCGATACTGCCGCCATCCTTGGCCAAGTTCGGTTGAATCTCTTTTTCCAGAGTTTCTTCAATAAGTTTCATCCGTTGAATATTGCTTAGTCTGGGTTTGGCAGGTTTTTCAACCTTAGGTTCCGCCCCCTCCTGACCCATGACCTCCTCGAGAATAGCTTCAATGCGCTCGTGACAGGTCCCACAACCACCGCCCGCCTTGGTGTAATCAGTTACCTGCTCCAAGGTGGTGAGACTGTTATGTTGGATGGCATCCACTATCTCTTTCTCACTAACCCCGAAGCACTCGCAGACAATTTCAGAGTCTTCCTTGGGAAGTTTTTCTCCACGGTAATTGGCTATGGCGGCTCGTAGGGCTTCCTGCCCCATTACAGAACAGTGCATCTTCTTGTCAGGCAGTCCTCCCAGAAAGTCTACTATGTCTTGGTTGGTTATTTTTCCTGCCTCGTCCAGGGTCTTACCGATAATCATCTCGGTGAGGGCAGATGAAGAGGCGATGGCGCTGGCACAGCCAAAGGTCTGAAATTTGGCGTCAACAATCCGTCCCTCGTCATCAAGTTTAAAGGTCAGCTTGAGGGCATCACCACAGGATAGAGAACCAACTTCTCCTACCCCGTCGGCATCCTCAACCTCACCAACGTTTTTGGGATTGTCAAAAAGCTCCTTTACTTTGTCCGTATAAACCCACATGCGGCAACCTCCCACATAATATTTTTTTCTGAGTCTAATGCAGTCGCTTACTGCTATTTGTCTAACCAATTAAAGTTAACTCTCCAATTCGAATATTACAAGTCTTTAGGGAGGGACGTTGGTAGGTTTTGAAGGTTTTGCTTGGTCCCCTTTCCATATCACAAAGATAGAGATGGCTTGCCTTAAGCGATTTTTCAATAAAACCTGCAAAACCTACCAACGTCCCCGATCTAAAATTGGAAGAATTGACATTACCCTAGTGATCTGTTTAGGTGGGAAGAACTGATATGAAAGCCAAGGTTGAGAGTATAAGTAATAAATGTCTAGCTTAGAACCTCCAGATTACAGCGGGATTTTTCTTGAGCCGGATAAAATACGTTACCAAGAAATTGACCCGCCCCTGCGGAATCTGATTCGGTTGATTAACTCCCAGTCATGGATCAGAACATATGGCTCCTGCGCCGGTCCGGCTCACCACGGTGAAGGTGCTGGCCATGAACACAAGTTCTTTATCGGCCTCTTCGTTGATGAGGCTTTTACAGGAATCAAGCAAGTGCGATTGTGGCTGGATGAGGCTAATCGTCTAAATGGCTCAACCGGTTTGCGGGCAGAAATCGAACCGGTGGACAAACACCCTTTTGGTCAAGGCATGGTTGATGGCCGGGATGCTTACCGCCTTACGGCCGACGAAATCCGCCAGGGCAGCAATCCCATCCCACCACAGACCTACCTTCGTCTGATCAAATGTCTGGAATCCGCCTGGGAAGAAGTCTTAAACTGGAGCAGGAAAGGACCGGTTGTGTGATATCCAAGACTTTTGAGTGCAAGCAGAATAGCAAAAACTACTTAGCAGTGACCTATGGCTTTTCCTCTCCACCTCGAAAGATAAAAACATACTCTTGGTAATTTATGTCAACCGTGAAGTTGCCACCCCGTGATCTTGCGTATTCGACCCACCCTGGCTTGCCCTCTATGCAGCAGGTTACATTTTGAGGAGAGTACTTTCCTGCATTCTTGTCGAACCAACTCAACAACATTGGCTCATAGTAAAGCTTTTGGGCAAGGTTCTTGGCAGCATCCCTAGCACCCTCGAAGTCAAGTCCCATCTTGTCAAGCTCAACATAAACCGGGTTGGGTAACATGTCTCTTTTTGGGATTTCACATTCTTGCATGCACTTCACCCCCTATCTCCTTGAACTCTAAAAAAATCATAAACCCTTGTTCGGATTAAGGCAACATGCTCTTGCGGTTACTGGCTTGCCTTGGTTTGGAGGTTGGGCTAATGGACTTGCCCTTTCGCTAAGGAGGGATTCCTAATACCCCTCTATTTCCCGATGCAACACTGCCTTATCATAGGCTGCCATGACATCCCTTTTGCTCACCGTACCTATTACCTTGCTGCTATTATCTTCTGCCACCACCGGCAGTTGAGAAATTCCCCTGCTACTCATCTCTTGGAGAGCAAGTTGGATGTTGTCCGAGGGACGTATGGTAATGATGTCTGTTGTGGCTACATCTCTGGCAATAACTAGACGTTTCAGGGCTTCCTCCTGAAGCACGGGACGAATGTCGCGAAAGGAGATGATACCTATCAATTCACTGCTTTCACTTACCACGTGGAGGTAGGAGACATCTTGCGTTTTGAGGCAGTTAATAAGATCCACTAACTGCATGCTTTCTGGAACGGTCACCACTTGGTCACACATGATGT
This sequence comes from Syntrophobacterales bacterium, assembly GCA_050118775.1. Lineage (GTDB taxonomy): Bacteria > Desulfobacterota > Syntrophobacteria > BM002 > BM002 > BM002. Next base: position 1,209 of record JASFKF010000108.1, on the reverse strand, counting down.
CTCGAACCTTGAGGGATTGGAGGACACTCTGTTCCCAGCCTTGTGAAATCTCTATACCCCTGCGCGACAGCTTGGTTGTATAGATCGACCCCCGTTTCAAAGAAGTGGCAATGATCGTACTGACCATACAGGAGATCATCAGGGGCAAGATAATTTTATAGGTGGCAGTTAGTTCGAAGATAATAATGATGGCGGTTATGGGTGCATGGGTGGTGCCTGCAACCACGGCACCCATGGCCACCAGGGCGTAGGCGCCGGAATCAGCAGTGATAAGGGGAAACAGTTCATGCACGGTCCAGCCGAAAAAACCGCCGGTCATGGCACCGATAAACAGGGATGGTGCAAATATCCCTCCTGAGCCGCCGCTGCCAATGGTGATTGAGGTGGCAAGTATCTTGACAAAAACCAGAGTGAAGAGAAGCAGGGCAGGCAATTGGTTTTTTAGTGAGAGGTTAATAGACCCATAGCCCACTCCAAATACGTACGGCCATTTCCAGAGAAGACAGCCGAGGACGAGACCACCCAGTGGAGGCTTGAGATAATCTGGAATCCTTAGTGCTTCAAATAGATCTTCGCACTTATACAAGCTAACAATGAATAACAGGGCAATGAAGCCGGCAGCAAGGCCCAACAGGGGATAGAAAAGGAATTCCCATAGGGAAACCAACTTGTAAGTGGGAATGATAAAAGCTGGAAAATCGCCAAAATAGTGACGTGAGATGGTGGTGGCAGTTACCGAAGAAAGTACCACCGGGGAAAAGGTGGAGAGGCCAAAATCGCCCAAGAGAACTTCTACAGCGAAGAGTACCCCGGCAATTGGCGCGTTGAACGTGGCAGCAATGCCGGCAGCTGCGCCACAGCCCACGAGAGTCCTTTGCCTGAGGCGGGGCACCCTTAAAAGCTGTGCCAGAGTTGAGCCAATGGATGAGCCGATCTGGACAATAGGTCCTTCCCGACCCACAGAACCTCCAGAACCAATACAAATGCCTGAGGCCAAAATTTTTACTAGAGCCACCCTTGAGCGAATGCCCCCCCCTCTGAGGGCAACGGCCTCCATAACTTCCGGCACCCCGTGCCCCTTGGCTTCACTAGCGCCAAAGTAAATAATCGGGCCTACGATCAGACCGCCCAGGGCAGGAAGGCCGATTTTAAGATAGACCGGCAGGGTGTGAGCAAATGTGAGGAAATCGTCTGTATTCTGGTAGAAAC
>JASFKF010000107.1:0-6110 GCA_050118775.1 Syntrophobacterales bacterium | reverse complement strand
AAAAAGCTTTAAGCTACGTGACATCTTTGACTGAAAAATATCAGACAGAAGTACACTTGCTCTATGTTATTGAAGATGTGGCACATCACCAATCCTGGTACGGAGAGTTCGGTGGTACTCACATGGCTAAGATCCAGGAGTGGGAAAAAAAAGAGGCTAAAAAACGGCTGGATCAAATCTGCCACAAGTATTTGAAAGGGGCTCCTCTATACACTAAACACATTGCCATTGGAGACCCGGCTAAGGAGATTTTACATTTCATTGAAAAGGAACAGGTGGACATGGTAGTCATGGCCACCCATGGACGGGGGGGCTATTTCCCCTTTGGAAGTGTCACAGAGAAAGTGGTGAAAAACTCGTCTGTTCCTGTGGTGACCATCCCCATAAGCGGGTAGGTTAATTCACCACCCAAACCGCCATTTCCTTTGCCAGTTGCAGAACCTTGTTGCTCACGCGGCCCATAAAAAATTCCTCCACCCGCGACAACCCCCTTCGCCCCACTACGATGGTGCCAAAATCACCTTTTCTGGCCTCGTCAACTATAGCTTTAGCTCGGCTTGCTACTCCGGTGACGGTCTTGGTGGCGATTAAATCAGGATTAACCCCAGTTTTTTGCAAACGCTTCATAGCCTCTTCATAAACTATCAATATGGATTTTTCGGCTTCAAGGAACTTCTCCCTCACCTTTCCCTCCCACTCTTTGTGGAGAACAAAAGATGTTTTATATCGTGGAGAGGTAAAATCATCCTCTCTGATAACGTGAAAAAGAGTGACTTCCCAGTACTTACCATTCATGATGGCCCCGATGAAATCCACTGTTCTCATAGCCTCTTCCGAGGTGTCCAGGGCCACAAGAATCTTTCCGGTTTGTGGCCTGCCTCCCACCACACAAAGGGGGCAATGTACCATATGTCCAATCAGTTTGTTGGCAACACCTCCCCAAACAAGATCCTTGAGTTTGCTTACTCCCCATCGCCCGACCACCACCAGGTCATAATTGGTTTGTGCTTCATGGAGAATGTCTCTAGCGATACCGACCTTCTTCTCCTGAATATTTATCTCTACCGAATCCTCCGGAACTCCTCCATCGATGAACATCCGGCGCGCTTTTTCCATAAACTTCTGGATCCTTGTTTCTTCCTGGGTTGACCAGGCCGCTACTGGGGCTAATTGATGGTTGTAGGTGGGGCTCTTTTCAATGTCCCAGAAGCTTTCGGGAATCTTGCTAGTTACATGGAAGATAACCAAGTCTAAACGTTTGGGCAGAAAAAACTGGCTCACATAGCGCGCCGCCTCAAACGACTGATCCGAACCGTCCAGGGCCAGTAAAATCCTTATTTTGTCTTTACTCATGGCAAAATCTCCTGATGAGTCCTCGGTTTCCAATTATTGCCCAACCCCCACTTCCAGGGCGGTCCGGCCCCACCAGGCCTCCGATACCTATACACTTAAGGTCGACATTCTATGGCAAGTCACCAGGTTTACCGGTAAACCTTCACCTTTCTCCTCTTTAAACTTCTTTATAAGGATTAACTGTAAGAACAGGAACCGGTGAATGCTTCACTACCCTTTCAGCCACACTGCCAAAAATTATGTGTTCGAGGCCTTTTCTTCCATGAGTACCCATGATTACCAGATCGATTCCTTCGGACTGAATGTATTTTAAGACCTCTTGCGCAGCGTCTCCCAATATTACTCTTGCTTTGCAGGGGGCATCTTTGAAATACTCCTCTATGAACTCTTGCAGCTTTTTCTCGGCTCCCTTTTTCATCTCTTCTTCAAACTGATTGATGGAGGGGTGAGGCACGTAGATGCTGGTGAAGTGCTGGAGGATGCGGGCCACAAAAAGAAGATGAACTTCTGCCTCGAATTTCTCCGCCATCTCTCGTACGTAGGGTACAATCTTGGGGGAAACCTCGGACAAATCCACAGGGAATAAGATTTGTTTAAAACCTTCCATGGCAAACTCCTTTCTCAATAAAATCAAATATTTCTTGCCAACAACAGTGGACCACAAGTGGGTCACTCATGGGACGATCCAAACAGCAAAATCCTCGGCCTGGTTTAGCACCTTACTTGTTACTCGACCCATTAGAAAATCTCTTACCTTAGATAGACCTCTGCGTCCCATAACAATAGTGCCGTAAGCCCCTTCTCGAGCTTCTCTGATAATGTCCCCTGAACGGCTGGGGCTATCCAGCATAGCCTCGCTCGAGATTCTCAAACCAGTTATCCCAGCCTTTTCAAGGCTTACCTGGTAGGCACGAAACATGCGCGGGATATCACTCTTTACCTCTTCCCAAAATCCTTCTATCTCCCCGTGGCGAAGGGTCGGATCATCTAGATAGCCAAATTTTCGCACTACATGAAAAAGGGTAATTTCTGCCTCGCTTGCCGCAGCAACTGTTCCTACGTAATCTACAGCCTTCCGTGAATTCTCCGAGGCATCCACAGCCAGTAGCATCTTATTTGTCCGGATGTCATGCCCTATCACCCACACGGGAACGTCTTGAATCTTCTCAACGATCTTATTGGACACGCTGCCTAGAAAAGGCTGCCCTGGCCGTCTCAACCCACCACGTCCCACCACGACCGCTTTATAACCCCGAAGGGACTCTTCAATAATGTCGCGGGCAATACCAACTTTGCGCTCTTGCAAAATCACAGCTACATCATTTTTCGGAACTCCCCCTGCAACCAAAAGATCTAGGGCTTTATCAAGAAAATGTTGGGCCATCTTTTCGGCGTTCTTATTCCACTCAATGCGGTGTGTTTGCATTGTATCTTTGAAGAAGTACTCTTTGCCCAGGTCCAATAGGGTCTCAGGTGCTGGGGGGATTACATGCATGAGATTCACCTTTATAGATGCTGGTCCACAGTATTGAGCTGCATAGCCAACTGCATTGAGGGAATGTGGAGATCCATCCACCGCAATCAAAAACTTTCTCTCCCTGGTGTCCAATGTGTTCTCCTGCGGAACTATCAATTCCTCAAACATCTTGCTCAGCAATACAATATGGCAACTATCATGCCACTGGTCTCAAACCATATTAACCTATCGTTATTACATCACTTATTGGTCAAATTTAAACAACAGCCTGGAAAAATAAGGGGGCTTCTCAGGAGTGGCTTCCAAATGGAGGCAATATTAATAAGTAATATTAAGTAATTAAAACCATTGCAACAGTGCAACCATCTTGTCGAATCACGGTGATACCCGCAAATGAACTTAGACAACCCTTGGTTCAGCTAATCATTTTGCCTGGTGGGAAAGCCGGTTTTCAGCCAACCTTTAAACCTGAGGATGGAAGAGTAAAGCTGGGAGATTCTACGCTAATTTTGTCCCAAGCGACTCGATCTGAGGACTTCGAGTGAGAAGACCTCCAGCCCGAGCAGTTTGGCTTTGAGAGCCGTCGACTAGACCCGTCGACGAGCTCTGGCCGAGTCGCTCTGGCCGAACCGCGCACTGTCCAAGGGCTCATGGTCGAGAACAGTCGAACTCCTCGTCCACAGATTCTGTGGAAGTGCTCAGAATGACAATTTAGACTTACAGGATGGACACTAGCTAACGATATTCGTCTTTGAGTTCAGTAGCCTTTCTGCAACTTAATAAACCTTGAGAGTAGTGTACCTGCCACCCTAAACCACCTGCTCAGATTTTTCTTCGGTAGTGGAAACCTCGCGTGCCATAGGGAATTTCACCGCTACGGTGGATTAAATAATCCCCTTGAAGAGTTGGTACACTTGTTGCGGTATGTAGGAAAAAAATTCAAGTAAACGACTTCACTTTAGTGTCTCCAAAACAAGATGGACAATTCCAACTCAAAAACTCCTCATTCCACAAAAGAAATTCTCCGGGAAGCTCTTCGCCGCTGTTTTCGTTTTCCAGCGGGGAAGAGCAAGGCCAAAGGTGAAGGGAAAATGAGCAAAGACGGACAGATTAAGAAAAAGACCACGGAGATTACCTTGAAAAAAAACCCGAGCAGATCTCGTCCAATGAAGGTAGTAGTGGATGGGGAAGGAAGCCCCTGGATATGCGATTGCGATGTCGACCCGTCAAAGGATTTGGCGGCGCAAGGTTGCTGGCAGCTGAGGGAGGATGATTCAATCCAGAGCAAGGAAAGGAACCCAGGTAAAAAGCGAAGAAGGACCCCTTGAGCAAAGCATTTAATCTTTTCAGGTGGATTTTTGTTACAAGATTACCAAACCATTTAACCTTAATGTGCTTGAGGAGGGGAGATAGTAAAAGGCAAAGGAGGTGAAAGTTATGGATTTGATTCCCTGGAGAGGGCAAGAAGAACTCACTTCATTTCGCAAGGAAATGGAGAGCCTTTTTAACCGATTCTTTGGTCATACCTCACTCCTAAGACGTTTTAGAGAGGAATGGCTTCCCACGGTAGATTTCTCAGAAACCAAGGACAAACTTGTCTTTAAGGCGGAATTGCCTGGTTTGGACGCCAAAGACATAGAAGTCACCATCTCGGGAGATATCCTCACCATCAAAGGTGAGAAAAAAAAAGAACAGGAAGAAGAAGACGAGCATTATCATTCTGTTGAGAGGTATTACGGCTCCTTCCAGCGTTCTTTCCCTATCCCGCCCAAGGTTAAAACTGACAAAATCGAGGCCAAATTCGCCAAAGGGGTCTTGAAAATAACCTTGCCCAAGACTGAGGAGGCAGAAAAGAAAGTAATCAATGTCAAAGTTGAATGAACAAAAAGGGTATCTCCTTAGGGGAAAAAGAAAATTCCCGAAAGTAGCATTATTGGCTCCAATGGGGACACCCCTATAAGCAAATCAAACCAAGAAGGAGACAAACAGATGGAACAGAAAGAGAGAGAAATGCAATGTGCCCTCTGTGGCCACACGTCTTCAGGTAAATTCGTCGGGGATATTTGTCCAGGTTGCGGCTTGACCTACTGGAAATGCCACAACTGTGGATACACCATTACAGCGCCTGCACCCCCTGAGGTCTGTCCCGATTGCCATGAGAAATGCGATTTCCTCAACATCACCTGTTACACCCCGGAATGTGGGGGACCGAGTCATATCGATCCTCGGTTATAGAGTTGGCCCTTTGTGGGCACCATAGTTCAGGCTGTGGACTTAGGGCATGATGGAACCACTTTGCCGGCTCGCTACTCCACTGCCACGGTGAAAGAATCTTTCCTGGTAAGGTTAGGGATAGAGGAGTGACCTATGGTCCAAATCAACCGCATTCTGTATCCGAGCGATTTTTCAGGGTGTTCCTTTCAGGTGCTTCCCTATGTCCGTTCGGTGGCGGCAAAGTATGGCGCCGAGATCTACTTGCTCTACGTGGCCCGCAACCTACACCTATACACTAGCAGCCGAAAGCAGCACAGTTCGAGCTCTACCCTCGTAGAGAAGACTTTGAAGGAATTAGAAATGATGTTGGACAAGTTCTGTGACAAGCACTTGCTGGACTGTCCCAACTTCAACCGCATAGTGGCCGTGGGCGACCCCGGTGAAGAGATTGTCATGACAGTGAAAAAGAAGAAAATAGATCTGGTCGTTATGGGCACCCACGGCCGTAGAGGGCTCGAGCACACCCTCTTTGGCACGGTGGCAAAATACGTAGTAATGCACTCCAGGGCTCCAGTATTGCTCGTTAACCCTTACAGAGTTAAGGGGGAGGAGTAGCCAGCCTGCAACTCTCAGGACTTCCACAGTAGTAAGATCGCTACCTTTGGCTGACCTGTCCCCTTGCTCATCCCATCCCTAATCCCTCTTACCATAAGGAATCCCGGCCTTCTCCCCCCTCCCACCCTAGCTGCGGGGGACCTGGCACGGCGGTTGCGAAATTAACTCACCAGGAGAGATGAATGTGGGCCGGTGTTTCGGCTTCAAACAAAATGGTTTTCCCCAGATTAGAGTGCATATGACAAAGCTTTTTTCTCAAAATGACCTCCGTGAAATGATTTCCCGCTGGCTTCCCCCACATAAGATTCCCAAACGTTTACGAATACACAGGGATACAACCGAATTCTTCCGGGTGGAATATGACGATGTGGTCTTCCTCGGCGGAAAAATCTATCTTATTCGCCACAATGCCAAGGAGCAGCGATTTGGTTTAGAGGACGAGGTCAAGTTT
>JASFKF010000106.1:0-6110 GCA_050118775.1 Syntrophobacterales bacterium | reverse complement strand
TCAATCTGTCGTTGGATGGCACCATTTTGCTTGCAGCCATGACCGGTTTTGCAGTGGCATCGATCAGCGGGAATCCTTGGTGCGGTTTAGTCGGAGCCGTTGGAGTGGGTGTTGCTACTGCCTCAATTTTGGCACTGGTAGGACCTGTACTGGGACGCTCACAACTGGCAGTGGGATTCATCCTGACGCTGTTCTGTCGGGATTTGGCCTACTTTCTGGGACATCCGTACGCCAGGAAATTTGGGCCTGAGCTGCCGGTCTGGTCGATCCCGCACATTCGCAATCTTCCTTTCATCGGCCCGATTATAGGCTATCAGAGTCCGGTGGTTTACTTGAGCCTTGCTTTAATTTTGTTTTTCTGGTGGTGGCTTTTTCGGACAAAAAGCGGCCTTGAGCTTCGGGCTGTAGGAGAAGAGCCTTGGGCGGCCTTTGCCCGGGGCATCAAAGTACAGCGACTGCGGATTGTCTATACCTTGGTTGGGGGGGCACTGGTGGGACTTGCAGGGGGAGCTTTTTCGCTGGCAGTGAAACCTGGGTGGGGACGTCCGCAGGGTGCTGAGGGGGCTGGCTGGATAGCCTTAGCAATTGTTATTTTTGGGGGCTGGCATCCCCTGCGCGGTGCACTTGGCGCCTATCTTTTCGCGACCTTGCAGGTGCTAGGGATCTATTTGCAAGAGCAGTTTCCCGGATTACCGGCGCCTCTTTTTCAGGTGGCTCCTTTTCCGGTGATGATTCTGACACTATTACTGGTAAATATGGGTAGAACCGGCTGGTTTCAAGACCTGGCCTGTCGCTACCCCGGCCTGAAGAGGTGGTTAATTCGTTGGCAGGTAGCAGCACCGGCTGCTCTTGGTTTGGATTTCAGACCCGAAAAGGAGACCTAAGGGGCAAGCTGCGTGTTGCCCCATTCAGCTAATAGTCTTTCAGTATCGAATACCCCACAGAGGAAATCCGCAATAAATGAAAACTGGATGTGAGATACTGAATCCCTGAAGAAATGTTAAATCTCACATCACATATGGCAAATCCCACATCAATTCTTTAGGATTTGTTTCGTGCTTCGTGATTGGGATTCCGGATTTTTACTCTGCTGGAGACGATTCTTCCGTGTCCTCGTCTTCTTTGCGGGCAACGGCCTCCACAAAGTAAGATGACGAGCAATTGATAACGCGAACCAAGCCCTCAGTTTCAATTTTGACGAGGGGAGCTTCAAATGAAAGGACCTCACCGGTTATACTGAAATCTTCACCCCCCCGGGTAAAAAAGAAAGTGTAGGTTTTTCCCTCCTCGAATAGCGCTGCCATATTCAACCTCTCTGATTTAGGGTTCTGACCAAGGATTCTAGCACAGTTGCTCAGATTTTATAAAGAGGATCGTTTAGTACTACTTTATTCGTACTTGGAATTTACCGTGCATTATTCGCTTGCCATCAGGAAATGATGCCCCTAACATGGGCCCAGTTCAAGGGCGACGATTATTCTAGGGGCTGGGTAAATAGTCTGATTTTGCCAACTCGGATTTAAGGTCGAATATTATGCCATCAGGGTGAGGAGGAAACTTGTATGCGGGTTCTCATTTGTGACGGTCTGCATCGGCAGGGGGTAAAGATCTTTCAAAAAGCAAAAAATATCGAAGTTTTGGTGCGTGAAAAGATTGAGCCTAAGGAGTTAGCGGAGTTGATTTCTGAGTGCGAAGGTATAGTGGTGCGCAGTCGCACAAAAATTGATGGCAGGGTTTTGAAAAAAGCATCCCGACTAAGGGTGATTGGTCGAGCTGGTATTGGGGTGGACAATATAGACATCGAGGCAGCCACGCAAAAAGGCGTACTGGTGATGAACACCCCCGGAGCTAACGCTGTGGCTGCAGCCGAACATGCCATAGCCTTGATGATGGCGCTGGCAAGGCACATCCCCCGGGCCGACGAGTCCGTGAGGGCGGGGAAGTGGGAGAAGAAGAAGTTCGTTGGTACCGAGCTCTACAATCAAACCCTGGGTATAATCGGCTTGGGGCGTATTGGTTCCATTGTAGCCAATAGGTCTCTGGGCATGAAAATGAGGGTGCTGGCCTATGATCCTTATGTTTCCGAGGATGCGGCCGCCAAACTCGGGGTGGAGTTGGTTTCCCCGCAGAAACTCTTTCGCAAAGCCGATTTTATCAGCATCCATACTCCATTCACCAAGGAGACCGAGGGGCTGCTGGATGAGTCTGCCTTTAAAACGATGAGACGGGGGGTGCGGATTATCAACTGCGCCAGGGGTGGAATAATTGATGAATCGGCTCTTTACGAAGCTATAAAAAAGAAAAAAGTGGCAGGCGCAGCCCTAGATGTCTTTTCGCAAGAACCGCCGTTGGAGAATCCTCTTTTAACTCTGCCCCAAGTCATCGCTACTCCACATCTGGGTGCCTCCAGTGAGCAGGCCCAGATGAATGTGGCCACAGCTATTGCTGAGCAGATGGTTGATTACCTCAACAATGGCTTGATCAGAAACGCAGTGAATATGCCCTCTATGAGTCCCAAGATGATTGAGCAGCTGCAACCTTACATGCTGCTGGCCGAAAGGCTGGGTCGATTTCTCTCCATGTATTTCCAAGGCAACGTGCGCCGCCTGAAAGTGAGCTATGGAGGTGACTTGCGGGAATTGGAGTTGGCTCCGGTAACCAACGCTGCCCAGATGGGTTTTCTTGAACGGGGCCTGGGGGAAGAGGTTAACCTAGTAAATGCGCCGGTGATCATGCGAAGTCGGGGAATCCAAGTGGAAGTGACCACAACTTCTGAAGCCCGGGGCTACACCGGACTGATTACTTTGGCTGTGGTCACCGACAAAGGTAAATCACTGGTAGCTGGTACGGTTTTCCCCACACCTGAGTGCAGAATTGTGGGAATTGATGACTATCGGATGGAAGCGCCCCTGGAAGGACGCATGATATTAATAAACAATTATGACCGCCCAGGGGTAATCGGCTTTATTGGCACTACCCTGGCTGAACATCAGGTCAACATTGCCGACATGCATTTAAGCCGCATCCGCAGCAAAGGAACGGCCATCTGTCTGGTCACTGTGGACAATCCCCTAAGCGGTAGGGTCCTTAAGGCACTCAAGGACTATGGAGATATCATAGAGGCGACGATTATAGAGGTTTAGCCAGTCATAGGAGCATAGGGCATAGGGCAGATTTCGGATTGCAGATTGCGGAATGAGGAGGGGCACAAGGGGCAGGGCGCAAGGCTCAAGGAAAGTCGTTGAAATCGCTGAAGTCGTTCAAGCCATTCAATTCATAAGACTCACTTGCGATTTAACGGCTCCTACTTATTACAACCAATGACGGCGAAGCCAAGTGACGGAAAGTTCAACGAAGCGTAACTCTTCTCCAGACTCTGATCGCTTAGCGCTATGCGCTCTGCCCTTTGCGATCAATCCACAGGCCGCCATACCCTCAGGCCCAAGACCACTGCCAAGAAATAAGCCATTACAGCTAGAGCAAAAACCAGCCGGAATCCTACAGACATAGCCAATAAAACCGTGAGGGGAGCGGTGGCCACCGAGGCGAAGCCGTTTATCCCCCAGGCCCAGGCAAGCAATGGTGGAGACGACTTTTCCAGTAGACTCATACCTAGCGGAAAGGGCCAGCCCATGAGAAAAGCCAGCGGTGCCAGAAGAGATATGGCAAAAACGAATCGGCCTGCGGTGCTCCAGGAGGCTACGAACCCCAGAAGGGACTGGCTGAGGAAAAGGACAAGGGGGGCAAGCAGAGCAATGGCAAGCCCTGAGACGGCAATGGCCTTCAAGGGTGTAGCCATCCATCTCTGACTGCACAGGCTACCACAGCCAGAAAAAAAGAGAAAACCGCTCAGCACTGCCGCCGCTGCGAGGAGGGGATCCCCCATAAGTAGGGTGAAGCGCTGCATAAGGCTCATTTCCAGAGCCAGGAAACCAAAACCAATGAGGAGAAAGTAAAACAAAGCAAACCTGGCGGATGTGGTCCGCTGTCTGGTCCAGATAAAAAGTGGCAGGAGGAGTAGGACTATGGCAGCAGTCACGATCTGCACCAAAGAAATAACCAGTACTACGTAGCCCAGTTCGAGACGCTGAAACCAGTAATGGCCGTAGCTCTCAACCAGCCTGAGCAAGGAGCGCCAACGAAAGAAGTCAAAGAAATAAGGACGGTCATCAGTGGCGGGCTGCACATTATAAGCCCAGTTTTTGATAAACTCTTCTCTGCCAGCCGAAAAGATCTTGTTAGCTGCGAGCTGAAAATAGGATGCTTTGCTACCTGAAGGGGTCAAAAGCTGATTGAAGGGTTTTCTGTTGCTGAGGTCAAACCCGGGGAGAGTGTCAATGTCCAGCCAGAGCTCATCGCTTATTTCTGCCAATGCCTGAACCTGCACAGGCTGAAAAGGCTGGCGCGTTCCTAGGGTGCAGACTGCCAGATGGTTGCGCAATTGGGCGAGGTAGTCCGCTGGCTTAGGGATTCCAACTTTTTCCATGGCCTTCACCAAGGTGGCGAGAATCTTGATATTGTCCCTGGGAGGAGACTGAAACCCCCTGGTAATGGTTAGAAGGCCGACGGGGGTCAAGTGTTCCAGACAGCGAGCCATGCCCTCAACGGTTAACAGATAATTCTCGTGGAGTGAGAGCAGGCCACTTATGCCGGCGGCCATAGACTCTGCACTAGCAAGCTGAATTAGGTCAAAATGTTCCTTGGAGTACTCAAGAAAATGGCGGGGTGAGGCGAGGTGAATTTTCAGGTCACTGCCTTTCAAGCTCTGTCCGCCACGGTCTGCGAGAGGACCTCTGAAAAGATCAAGTATCTGAGGGTTTTCCATGACCACGGTAATGTGGCTGGCGCCATAGCGCCTGGCCAGCCAAATATTCACACCGCTGGTCTCACCCAAGATCAGTACCTTGGGCCTCGGCAGCAACCGGTAGGCGACCGACATGGGGGTATGATCCAGGATGGTGGCTTCAGCTTTATCTGCAATAAGAAAAATTGGACCGGCAGTATCACCATCAATTAGTAACAGAGACTGAGCCGGCGGAGGGTTGGCAGCCGTGAGCCCGGCAAAGAGCGTATAGTGGAGTCGGGGGGAATCGAACACGTCCAGTCTCGCTCTGGCTCCATGTTGAGTAACCAAGTGGAGTGCGTCTCCCTGTTTTTCCCAACGTTGGAGCTCTGCCAGCATCTTATGCGGGTCTATTCGCATGGGCATTGATAAGGTGAAGAGATCAACAGCCAAGAGCAGACCAACAAGGAGAGGGATACCTACTTGTCGCCACCGACCTTTGTCTTTTGTCCCGGATCTCCAGAGAAAGACCGAGGCCCAGATTATAAGTCCAGCCACCTGGATAATTCTTGCCGGTGGCAACCACATCATCAATCCCAGAGCGATGGTTGGTCCCGCACCACTCCCCAGTAAGTTGGCCCCGTAGACCAGGTGAACCGAGGAAGAAAAACGAATTAAGGCAAGACCTATGAGGACACCGGCAAAGAGGAAGGGCAGAAAGATCAGTGCTTGGTAACAAAGGAGATAGAAAATTTGCTCTCCGCTGAACAGGACGTACTGCATGTTGAGAGGTAGCATTTCGGCCAGACGGAAACAGAGGGTAACACTGACGGCCAAGCCTAGTGTAAGGCCACGGCACCAGGGAAAGAAACGAGGGAGCAAACGAGAGGAGAACAAACCCAGCCAGGTACCGCTGACTCCAAAACCGAGAAGAGCCAGGCCCACCACCAGGTAAGCAAAATGATGCCAGCGGGAGATGGAAAGGGTTCTCATCAGGGCCACTTGCAAACCCAAAACCGAAGCGGAAATGAGCGCCACAGCTAACAGTTCCCGCATTTTTGGCTTGCTAGTCGACGAAAAGTGGCTCATGGAGCTACCTTATCTGGGAGAAAGAATATCCACGAAGGGCACCAAGGATTCAATGATGTGGGATGTGTGATATGTGATATGGGATGTGAGAAAAGACAAGAGTGTATTACAGCACATCTCACATCGCAGATCTGTTATCTCTATGTATTCTGTGGTTAATCCCCCGGCCATCATCGCTGTTGCCGAATAGCGCCGGTCATTGGCACGAAACGCACCGGGAGCAGTTCCTCTGTTTTGA
>JASFKF010000105.1:0-6111 GCA_050118775.1 Syntrophobacterales bacterium | reverse complement strand
GGCGGTGCCCCCGAGGTCGACTTTGCCGTGGCCGCGCCAACTTCCGCCATAGGTACTCTTGGCATCGATTTCGCCCGTACCCTCGGCGTCAACAACCTCTTCGAACTCGACATGCAACTGGACGCCTTGGAACAGGCCGGTGAGGGCAGAGTAATCTCCAGTCCTAGGATCTTTACCTTGGACCATGTGCAAGCCATGATCCAACAGGGTGATCAGATCCCCTACCCTCAAAGGACTGAAGAAGGAACCATCAGCACTGCCTTTGCCCCGGCTACCCTGTCCTTGACCGTCACACCCCACATAACCCCAGACGGCAAGGTAAGGATGGAGGTACTAGCTAAGAAGGATGAAGCTGACTTCAGCAGAACCGTACAAGATGTGCCTGCTATTCGAACTCAGGAGGCTCAGACCGAACTCCTGGTAAATGACGGCGACACCATTGTAATCGGCGGCATAGTAATTCAGGACACCTCTTGGTCGGAGGATCGTGTTCCATTTCTGTGGAGAATACCAATTTTGGGTTGGCTGTTCAAAAACCGTCAGATCGTAGAAGAGAAGACCGAACTCCTGATCTTTTTGAGCCCATCCATAGTTGCTGAACAGAAAATGACCCGCCGCTGATAATTATAAAAGGACAAAAAACCCCGACGATCATTGCACGTCGGGGTTTTTTTATGGCACAGGGCCCAAGGCAGAAGCGTAGTAGTCAGTAGCCAGAATCCACTAGAAAACCAATCAAGTTTGACCTCATCCGAGCTGCCGTCTTTTTGAACCGCAGAATATCGAAGTGATTACTTCATCATTCTGCGGTTTCTTATTCTGCTGTTCGATATTCAGTATTTTAAACCCTCTGTCCTCCACTACCTCTGTTCTGTTCTTTGATCGCCCCGTCGCCGTCTCTCCCCTTCACCGTGTCGTCCTGCTGCCTGTTGCCAGTTGCTAGCTGCCAGCTTACTTGCCCAGGGCTCTTAGGTAGCGCAGTGCCTCCACGGCTCTATCGGAGCCAGGTTCCAGCCTTATCACCTTGTCGAAAGATTCGATGGCCTTCTGCCTTTCTCCACTCCTGTAGAGCAGTTTTCCTAAACTCAAATATGCCTCAGCGTAATCTGGGTTGAACTCCACTGCTCTCTCATAAGAAATTCTGGCCTTATCGTATTGGTTCAACCCCTCATATGTTTTTCCCAAACTATGATAGGCAGCGGCAAAGTCTGGAACTAGTCTTATGGCCTCATCCAAATGTAGCTTAGCCTTCTGGTATTGCTTGAGACTCAGATAGGCAACTCCGAGGTTCAGGTGTGCATCTTGGGGGTTGAGGTAGAGTAAATTGTCCAGAGCTTTGTTATATTCTGCAATGGCCTCTATCACCTTGCCTTGGCGAAAATAAACGAAGCCGAGATAATTGTATGCGTTAGAGTAGTCAGGTTTCAATTTTATAGATTTTTTGAGATGGTATTCTGTTTTATCAAGATCCCCTTTCATGTCGTAGGTCAAGGCCAGGTCGTAGTGAAGAATTGGGTCATCAGGGTATATCTCGAGAGCGCTGAGAAACTGCTCCAAAGCTTTACTGGTCTGGTTCCCGGCAAGGTATACTTCCCCCCGGTCACGAAAAGCTCTTGCCTGCCTTTCCTTGAAAGCCCTACTAGTGGCACAACCACTAATGATGAAAGCTAAAGCCAAAGTCAAGCCTACCATTCGCCATCTTTTGTGTGGTCTCAATCCCAACCCTCCCTAAGTAACAGCTTTGTCAGTGGGGTCAGCCCTTGACATTGGACATTTTGAGCTTCATCAGAAGGTTACAGCCGCGACTATCTTTTTAAAAATCTCCAATGTCAAGGGCTGACCCAGTAAGTGTGAGGATGAAAATTTGGTTGAGTCTAATTGCGACGCCACTTTTTGTCAATAAGGCATAGAGCATGGAGCATAGGACATAGAGTTAAAGGCTCAGGGCGTAGTGCGCTAATTTGCAGCCGGCAGCTAAAAACTGTTAACGGCAATTAAAAGTTGCTGCCTGCTGCCAGTTGCTAGCTGGCAGCTGTATTTTCCCTATGCCTTTGATTTCTGACCTTCTGGCTTCTTGTCTAAATAAATATCAGTGTGAATCTGTGTCCCATAAAACCGCCGACTTTTTTCAACAGTTTGCAAAATTACAATTTTGTGTTATTTCTGACTGCTCAACACATAAATGTCAGAAAGGAATGGAAGATTGAAGAAAATAGAGGAGACGACCTACCTTTACGAAATTGCCAAGGTTCTAACCGAAACCATAGACCTGAGAAAATCCCTTTACTCAGTTCTCGAGATATTGTCTAGATCGCTGGGCATGAGGCGGGGAACCATCACCATTCTCAATCCTTTGCGGGACGAGATACAAATTGAGGTAGCCCACGGTCTCTCCAAAAGTGCCATGCAGCGCGGCAAATATAAGCCTGGGGAGGGAATAACCGGACGGGTTATTCAGCAGGGGAAAGGTTTCGTCGTTCCCAAGATAAGTGAAGAACCTCTGTTTCTCAACCGTACTGCCTCGAGACGGCAGACCCAAGAAGAGCTTTCTTTTATCTGCGTGCCCATCAAGAAGGGTCAACACGTGGTGGGTGCACTGAGTGTGGACCTTCCTTATGACGATGGTTTTAATCTCAAAGCTGGCGAGAAAGTTCTCACGGTTATAGCCACTATGTTGGCCCAGTGGGTAATAAATCTAGAGACTCTGCAGCTAGAGAAGGAGGCCCTGCACCAGGAAAACCTGCGGCTACAGCAACAGCTCGCCAGTAAACACAGCATAACCAACATCGTTGGCAACAGTAACAAAATGCGAGAGGTCTTCCAAATGATCTCCCAGGTCTGCCGCAGCAACGCCACTGTGCTGATCCGGGGCGAGAGTGGTACTGGCAAGGAACTGGTAGCCAACGCCATTCACTTCAACAGTCCCAGGGCTAAAAACACCTTTGTCAAGGTAAACTGCGCCGCCCTTCCTGCCACCTTGATTGAGAGTGAACTCTTTGGACATGAAAAGGGGGCTTTTACCGGCGCCATTAGACAAAAACGGGGTAAATTCGAGCTGGGAAACAAAGGAACCATATTCCTGGATGAAATCGGCTCCATCGGTCTCGACGTTCAAGCAAATCTTCTTAGGGTTTTGCAAGAAAAGGAGTTCGAACGAGTTGGAGGTACTCAAACCATCAAATCGGATGTAAGGATAATCGCAGCAACTAGCAAGAACCTGGAGCACGCAGTTGAGGCGGAGACCTTCAGGGGTGACCTCTACTATCGATTAAATGTCTTTCCCATCTACCTGCCTCCCCTGCGAGAGCGCAAGACCGACATTCTCCTGCTGGCTGACCACTTCCTGGAAAACTACGCCAAGGAAAACAGCAAAGATATCAGGCGATTCTCCACTCCGGCCATCGACATGCTCATGCAATACCATTGGCCTGGGAATGTGCGCGAACTGGAAAATTGCATTGAGCGGGCTGTCCTGTTGTGCGAGGGTGGTGTCGTTCGCAGTTATCACCTCCCCCCGACGCTTCAAACGGGAGAGCAATCCGATACGGTGCCGGTCCGCGCACTTGATGAGGCTGTAGCTGGCCTTGAGCGAGAGATGATCATCGATGCTTTGAAAAATACCCGGGGAAATATGGCCATGGCTGCGGAATTACTCCAGACAACGGTGCGGAAGTTTACCTATAAAGCGAAAAAGTACGGCGTCGATTTTAGGCAATACCGCTAGAGGGTCATGAGGCTTCGCTGTCATTAGGTCAGTACGCTGCGCTGTCATTTATTGTAAGAGGTAGAGGGCCAGAAGATTTCGAATTGCGAAATGCGAATTTCGAAATGTTTTCCCTTCTGTCTTCTGTCCTCAGTCGTATGCCCTCTGTCCTCCTTGGCGCGCCGAAGCCATGAGGCGAAGGCGGCTGACCCCATGCTCAACCTCACATCTCACATCTCAAATCCCATAATTACACTTCTGTCGTTTATACCCCAAACAAAATACAAAAATGTATCTTTTTAGATCCCAGACACCCCACCCCCTATCTCCATAAATATATATAATAATTAAATATTTGTGCATTAATAGTTTGTTGGCACACCTATTGCCCTATACGCTGTCCGTTTCAGAAATGAGGCATAAGGATGAGTTGGGGGAGTACTTGCCTTATGCCTGGAGCCTTGAGCCTTATGCCTTATTTAAAAGGAGGACGACAGATGATGCGGAGAGTATTCATAATAATGTTTCTAGCTTTCTTGATAGTCGGGCTTGTAGCCCCAATTGTTCTGGCGGACGGAGACGGACCCACAATAGCCAGTAATGCCCAAGCCATAGAAAGTAAGTCCATAGCCCTAGACACTGTCTGGGTTCTTATTGCTGCAATATTAGTTATGTTCATGCAGGCCGGCTTTGCCCTCTTGGAAGCCGGCTTTACCAGGTCTAAGAATGCCGTCAACATCTTGATGAAAAACTTGATGGATTTCAGCTTCGGCACCATAACCTACTACATAGTGGGCTTCGCCATAATGTTTGGTGGTGGCAACTTGTTTTTTGGCACCTCCGGATTCTTTCTCCATGATGGTGGCAATACCTTTGCCTCTTTGGACTGGAGCACGGTGCCCCTGGAGTTAAAGTTCTTCTTCCAGTTGGTTTTTGCAGCCACCGCCGCCACCATCGTCTCAGGTGCCATGGCAGAGAGGACCAAGTTTGTTTCCTACATTTTTTACAGCATAGTGATCACCGCCGTTATCTATCCCATAGTGGGTCACTGGATTTGGGGCGGCGGTTGGCTGGCTGAGCTCGGAATGTGGGATTTTGCCGGTTCTACTGTGGTGCACTCAACCGGCGGTTGGCTTGCCCTAACCGGCGCTGTGATGCTGGGACCAAGAATTGGCAAGTATAACGGCGACAGTTCAGCAAATGTCATCCCCGGGCATAGCATGCCTTTGGCTGCTTTGGGCGTTTTCATTCTCTGGTTTGGCTGGTTCGGCTTCAACCCCGGCAGCACTATGGGTGCAATCACCGATATTGCCCACATTGCCACCACCACCAACCTGGCAGCAGCAGCAGGAGCGATAGCTGCGATGCTCACCGCCTGGTGGATGTTTAAAAAGCCGGATGTGAGCATGGCCCTTAACGGTGCAATTGCAGGTCTTGTAGCCATAACCGCACCTTGTGCTTTTGTCTCAACCGGAAGCGCGATTTGGATCGGCCTTGTAGGTGGCGTTCTGGTAGTGCTCTCAGTGGTCTTTTTTGACCAGGTGCTGAAAATTGACGACCCGGTGGGAGCAATCTCGGCTCACGCCGTATGTGGGAGCTGGGGCACCTTTGCCGTCGGCCTTTTCGCCCAGGATGTATTTGCCCCAGGAACTACAGGTAATGGCCTTTTCTTTGGAGGCGGCTGGAAGCTTCTTGGTGTTCAATCTCTCGGAATCATCTCCGTGTTCGGCTGGTGCACGATCACCGGATTCGCCCTCTTTTATGTAATCAAGCATCTTTTAGGCTTACGGGTAAGCAGAGAAGAGGAACTGCGCGGTCTTGATATAGATGAACACGGCATGGAGGCTTACGCTGGGTTCCAGGTTTTTACAACGCAATAACGCAAGGTGCGCGGTCCAAGGCTTAAGGCGCAAGGAAAAACCTTAAGCTTTGCGCCCTATGCACTGTGCCCCAAGGAGGTAGAAAAAATGAAATACATAGTTGCAATGATTCAACCGCACAAGCTGCCTGATGTGAAACAGGCGCTGTTTGATTCCGAGGTCTATAGCATGACTGTGAGCAACGCCCTGGGGTGCGGCAACACCATGGGTTACACCGAGACCTACCGGGGTGTGCTCCAGGAGGTAAACCTCTTAAAGAAAATAAGACTCGAGATTGCCGTAAACGACGATTTTGTCGAACCCACTATCCAGGCCATTATCAAAGGCGCCAAAACAGGAAATCTGGGGGACGGCAAAATCTTTGTGATGGATCTACCGCAATGCGTGCGGATCAGAACACTGGACAGAGGACCGAAAGCGATTAGCTAATTTCGAAATTCGAATTTCGAAATTCGAATTTGGATTCTGTAGGAGGTGTAATCATGATAGGAGTTTGGATAGCAGCAGCAGTAATATCAATTTTGATCC